>CAUUAH010000051.1:0-10819 GCA_963542985.1 uncultured Campylobacter sp.
GATCGTCGGCAGCGTCAGATGTGTATAAGAGACAGGTACCGCAGTCGCCATCAGCTCTTTTTCGATTTTTGGGAAAAGCGGCTGCGTTTTTTGCGCTTTAAAGTCCAAAATTTCGTTGTTTAATATGATTTTTTTGTAAATTGCCGTCGAGATCTCAAAGCCTAGCGTCTGCGCGATCTTTTCGCAGGTTTTTGGCATCGCGGGGCTTAACAAGACGGCCACGCGAGCTAGCAGGTTCGCGCACAGCGACACGAGCGCGTTTGCCTCGTCTTTTTTGCCGTTTTTCATTAGGTTCCACGGCTCAAATTTAGCTATCGAAGCGTTTGCGAGCGTTAGCGCCTTAAAGAGCTCCTCAAGGTAGCGATTCGTGGCGAAACTCTCTAAATTTTTGATAGCGTTTTGCAGGTGTTCGTTGCCGCTATCTAAAACCTCGCCGTAAAATTTGCGTAAATTTTCGCCCTTTATCTCAAAGTCCGAGTATTTTTCGCTCATGCCCACTATGCGGCTTAAAAGATTGCCAAGATCATTGCTAAGCTCGGAGTTTATGCGCTCGATCATCGCCTTTTGCGAAAAGTCGCCGTCCTGCCCAAACGGCACTTCGCGTAGCATAAAGTAGCGGAAATTTTCCAGCCCGTACGCATCTGCGACCTCGCTTGGATTGATGACGTTGCCTTTGCTTTTACTCATCTTTTCGCCGTCTCTCGTCCACCAGCCGTGAGCCGCGATGCAGCGAGGCAGCGGCAGATCAAGGCTCATCAAAAACGCCGGCCAGTACACCGCGTGAAAGCGCAAAATGTCCTTACCTACTACATGCGTAGCACCCTTCCAGTAGCGCATCTTATCATCGCCGCGCGTGTAACCAAGCGTGCTAAGGTAGTTTATGAGCGCGTCCAGCCAGACGTACATCACGTGCCTTGGCTCGCTTAGGCTCGCAGGCAGTTTGATGCCCCACTCAAAGCTCGTGCGAGTGATCGAGAGATCGCGCAGGCCGCCTTTTACAAAGCTCACGACCTCGTTTTTCTTGCCGCGCGGCACGATACAGTCCTCGTTCTCCTCGTACCACTTTAGCAGTGCGTCTTGGTATTTTGAGAGTTTGAAAAAATAGCTCTCCTCTTTTACCAAATTTGTCGGCCTGCCGCAGTCCGGACACCTCTCGTCCTCCAAAAGCTGCGTCTGCGTAAAAAAGCTCTCGCAGCTAACGCAGTAGTACCCCTCGTATTCGCCCTTGTAGATGTCGCCTTTTTGATACATTTTCTCGAATGCATTTTGCGCCGTGAGCTTGTGATAGTCGTCGGTCGTGCGGATAAAGTGATCGTAGCTAATCTCAAATTTATCCCACAGCTCCCTAAATTTCGCGCTTATCTCATCGGCGTAGGCTTGCGGCGTGTAGCCCTTTTTTGCTGCGGCTTGCTCGATCTTTTGCCCGTGCTCGTCGGTGCCGGTCATAAAGTACGTATCATCGCCCTTTAGCCTCGCAAATCTCGCTACCGTATCGGCGATCACGGTCGTATAGGCGTGTCCGATGTGCGGCACGTCATTTACGTAATAAATCGGAGTCGTAATATAAGTCGTGTTCATTTTTTTCCTTTTTTTAAATTAAAAATCAAATCCGCCGCCATCGCCTTTAGACATCGAGCTATATACGGCATCTACGTAGTTTTTGCGGGTTTTGCACTCAAACATCGCCTCGCAAGCAAAGCACGAGCTTAGCCCTTTTTCGCGCTGACAGGCTTGTAAAATTTCTCTTTGGCGATCAAGCTCCAGCTCAAATTCGTCTTTTTGAGTTGCGCCCGCTGCGTACTCGCTCATTTCGCGCTTCCGTAAAATTTATGCAGTAAATTTATCTCGTCTTTGGAGCCAAAAAAGCAAGGCGTGGTTTGGTGGATTTTTTCTACTTTCATATCAAAAAGCGTTGCCGAGTATCCGTCGCTAGTCGCACCGCCGGCGCGCTCGTAGATGAAGGCAAACGGCAGCACTTCAAATAGCGCTCTTAGCTTGCCATTTGGAGCATCCGTCGTAGCGGGATAGCTAAACAGCCCGCCGCCTTTTAGTAAAATTTGATGCAGGTCGCTCACCATGGCGCCTGAGTATCTGAGGCGATATCCCTGCAAAAACAGCTCGCGGATAAATTTAGCGTGAGTTTCGCTCCAGCCCTTTTGCGTCGCGCCCGTAGCGTTTAGCTTGCCTTTTTGAGCGAGCGCTAGATTTTTGATAAATTTAAACTCGCCGTCCCTGCCTAGGCGGTAGAGCGCAGGAGCCGTCTCGTCCTCGCAAAGCACGAGCTCTAGGCGCGGGCCATAAACGACATATGCGGCGGCTTTTAGATTTTGCGGCGTTAGCTCATTTTCGTAAATACCAAAAATCGAGCCGATGGAAAAATTTACGTCCACTAGACTAGAGCCGTCTAGCGGATCGTAGGCGACGATAAATTTCGCACTCTCGTTTAGCGCCAGCATATCCTCTTTTTCCTCGCTAACTAGCGCTTTTACGCAGGCTAAATTTGCAAACTCGGCCGTTATGATCTCGTCGCTTTTCACGTCTAGCTTTAGCTGCGTGTCGCCTGTGGCATTAGCGTGGTTTGTATAGCCCAGATCGGCATATTTTATCTCTTCGCCGATTTTTATGGCGATCTTTTTAATCGTTTCGAAAATTTCGTTCATTTTAAAACCTTTGCATTTTTTAGTATCCACTCGCAGATAGCCTGCGTATCGTCTAGATCGAAGTTTGGCTTATCTATAACATAGTCTCTTTTGTAGCTTGCGATCGCGTTTGAAAAGCTAAGATAATCCTCGTTTATCTCATCCTTAAACACGCTGATGCGCGGCAGCGGCAGAGTCTTTAACCCCTCGACTAATAGCAAATCAAACTCGCCAGCCATCGCCACGACGTCGTCCACACTCTTGCTCTCTTGCGAGAAAAAGGTCGTGCGCGTCGGACTCATGACCGCGACCTCAGCGCCTATTTGGCTAAATTTATAGCTATCCTTGCCCTCGACGTCAAACCTCGCCTTGTCGCCTGGGTCGTGCTTGATGATTACGACTTTTAGCCCGTCATCGATAAATTTTTTAGCAACCTTTAAAATAAGCGTAGTTTTTCCGCTATTTGAAGGTCCGGAAAACGCCATCGCCGCTTTTTTCATTTTTCTCCGAATTTTTGAAATTTACGCGGATTATAGCAAATTTAGGCTTTTTAAAAGCAAAATTTATCTAAAATAAGGCCAAATTTAGCGAGGTTTTTAAAATGAAAAAGAGCGTATTTTTTTTAAGTTTTATTTTGGCGCTAGTCGGATGCGCGGATAAAAAATATATCCACGAGCCGCTAAAAAACGAGCTTTTAGCTTACACTAGCAAGTCCGAGATCATAGATGCCGATACGAATATCCTAATCGTCGCGACCTATCTAAACCCGATCTATAGCGAGCTAATCGATGAGCAAAAAAGAGAGAAAATCGTCGTAGCCGTGCATCCGAAAGAGGCTAAAATTTTAGACGAGAGCTTCACGGCAAACGGCTCGCAGCGAGGCATCCTAGTTAGACACCTAGCCGCAGACGATCCGCTTTTAGAAAAAGTGAGCTTTGAAGTGCCGTGGGCTCAGTATTTTGAGGTCAGCACACCAGAAATCTCAAGCGATAAAATCAATCTTGATTTCGAAATTTATCCGTCAAAGCAGGTTTCTTTAAGCTTTCAAAAAGTGTCGAAATCGATGTACTGGAACGGACAATCCCTAGGTAAATAACATAGTTTGCAAGCACCTTTTTGCCGTAGTCGCGACTCTCGGCGAAAGGTACCAGCTCCATGGATAAAAACGGCTCATACTCACCTTCGTTAAAAAGGTCGCCTCGCTGAAGCATCTTTTTGGTAAAGCCGATACCGCCGTTATACGCGTAAGCCACAAAAAGCGGATGGTAAAGGTATTTCTCCAAATAATTTAAGTGGTGGTCCGCAAATTTTAAGGCAAGGTGCGGGTCAAATATATCGTCTTGATCGAAATTTGGGATCGCAAGCTCTTTTTTGCCGATGTGATTAGCCAAAAACGGCATAAACTGCATCATACCAAGCGCATAAGAAGTCGAGATGACGGCCGGGATAAAGCGGCTCTCTTGTCTGCCGATCGCGTAAAGAAGCGCTTTCCTAGTCGCATTTACGTCCTCTAGCTCATCTACAAACGGCATAACAAAGTAACTATCCTTGTAACCGCTTGCTTTTTCCATCAGGTAGGCATACTGACCTAGCGTCTCTTTGGTGTTAAAAGTCTCGGAGTGCTTTGCTGCGTCCTGCGCACTCATCTCTTTTATCATTTTAAAGGTTTTTTGCCACAAAAACGGATCTTTTATGTCGTAGTCCGCTACCTTTTCTTTCGTAGGCGTCGGCGTGACGATGTTTACGGCGGGACTTGCTCCCGTTAGCTCGTTTGCGTAGAGAGTGTAGATATTTACGTCGCGGCTTTGATTTAACTTCTCAAGATAGCTTTTGTCATGACTTAGCAGATATAGCCAAAAAAGGGCATTATCCTTGCGGTCTTGCCTCTCAAAGGCGGCCTGCGCTCTAGTAAAAAATCTAGCTGCGTCTTTTGGAGAATTTAACAAAACCGCATTAACGCCGAGCATAAAGGCATCCTTGCCCTCAAGCTCAGTTTCTTTTATCGCAAGAAAATTTTGTCTAAATTTAGCGTATTTTTTATCGATTATCAGATTGTTTGCCAGAGCATGAAACTCCTTTTTCATCGCGAGCAAATTTATAAAATTTACGTCAAATATCTTGTCGAATTTATCCTTGTGCGAGGACTGGTTAAAATAAACCAAAAATGCGTCAGTGTCGTTAAATTTGGCAAATTCATCCTCGGGGTGCTTCTCGTTTAGCGAGCTCAAGCGCCGATAAAGAAGCGGATCGGAGTCTTTAAATTTATCCGCCAGCTTTTGCCTCGTCTCCTTCTTTAGCTTCATCATAAAAGGCACTCGCAGACGCTGTTTTTGGCAGGTTACGTTTGCGTCAAGGATATTTTTCACGCTTACGCTGTCGCAGTTTCCTTTGGTCTTTTTAGGCGGCAAAATCTCAGCCAGTTTCTTTGCTAGTACGCCCGCTCGGCGAAAGACGTCTTTATTTAAAATTTGCGCTTGCTCCTTGGTGTAGTCGCCTTCGGTTAAAAGACGGTAAAAGTAGTAATCCTTAGCAAGCCCCTTAGGCTCGTCTTTTATCTCCTCAAAACTCTTAACTCCGCCAAACGCCGCCGCCGCAAAAATCGCGGGCAGGATAAATTTAAGCAGCGTACGCAAACATGAGCCTTACGAAAAATCTATCTATAAACTGAAGCGCCAAAAGCACGATAATAGGCGCCAGATCTATACCGCCAAAAACCGTCGGTATCACGCGGCGGATAGCAGCATAGACGGGCTCGGTGAGGCGGTAAAGCAACTGCACGATAGGGTTATAGGGATCAGGGCGTACCCAGCTTATGATCGCGGCGCCTATGATGATCCACGTGTAGGCGCTGATAACGATATGCAGAATACTGCCGACTGCTTCTAAAAATACCGAAAATATCATCGTAAAATTTCCTTTAGATACGGTTTGATGAGCGGATATAGCTCGCTAAGCTCAGGGCCGTGTTCGGCGCCCGTGAGCAAAATCCTAAGCGGCATAAAAAAGCCTTTTCCTTTTAGTCCAGTCGCGTCCATGAGGGCTTTTTTTAGCTCGTTAAATTCACTAAATTCGCTCAAATTTAACGAAGCTGCGGCGGCTTTTATGGCCTCGCATCCGGCCTTAAACTCATCTGGGATAAATTTGGTCGCGAAAATCGCATCGACCTTAGCCTTTATCTCGATTAGCAAGCTGCCTTCTTGCGTGTAAAATCTAGCTATAGCGGCAAATTCGGGCTTTATACCCATTAGTGCGGCTAGTCGCTCGTCACTTGCTCTTTTGATATGCTCGCGGTTGATGTGCTCAAGCTGCTTGACGTCAAATTTGGCCGGAGACGCCGAAACCTTCGAGATATCAAACCACTGCGCGGCTTCTTCTATCGTAAAGATTTCAACCGGAGCCTTGTAGCCTAGCGAAACGATGTAGTTTGCGATAGCTTCAGGCATAAAGCCTTGCGAGAGTAGCCATTTTACGCTGCTTTCGTTCTCGCGTTTGCTCATTTTTTTGCCCTCGACGTTTAGGATGATAGGCAGGTGAGCGTAGTTTATCTTTTGCGTGTAGCCTAGGCCCTCGCGGATGAGGTCTTGCTTTGGCGTGTTGCTGACGTGATCCTCGCCGCGGATGACGAAGGTGACGCCCTCGAGCATATCATCGACCGCGCAGGCGAAGTTATATGTCGGCGTAAAATCAGCGCGCATAATAACGAAACTATCGACGTTTTCAGGCTCAAAGCTGATCTCGCCCTTTATCGCGTCTTTAAATTTCATCGTGCCTAGCGGTTTTTTCATACGCACGACGAAAGGCTTTTGGTTATTTAGCACTTCGTTGTCGCTTAGGTGCTCGCATGTGCCGTCGTAGCGGTAGGCTTCACCCCTAGCCTTTGCGGCTTCTTTTTTAGCTTCTAGCTCGCTTTCGGTGCAAAAGCACGAAAAAGCCTTTTTATCTATCAAAAGCTTTGCCGCAAATTCGCGGTGAAATTTCAAATTTTTACTCTGATAATAAAGCGTGTCCCATTTGATGCCAAAAAGCTCCAAAATTTCCAAAATTTCCTTATCTTTTCCAGGGATATTGCGCTCCCTATCGGTATCCTCGATGCGGATGATAAAGCCGCTTTTATCCTGGAGCGAACAGACGTAGTTTAGGATCGCAACCCTTAAATTTCCCAGATGCATATCGCCTGTCGGCGACGGCGCAAAACGATACATTTTTGTTTCCTTATTGATTTTTAGGGGCGATTATAGCATTTTAAGCATTTAACTTGGCTTTTTTATCTTTTGTGAAGCTAAAATAAATATAATTGATATCTAATTTTAAAATGCAAAGGAAAAACATGAGTTTCGTTAAGGAATTTAAAGAATTCGCGATGCGCGGCAACGTCATCGACATGGCCGTGGGCGTCGTGATCGGCGGGGCTTTCGGTAAGATCGTTAGCTCGCTAGTCGGCGACGTTATCATGCCAATCGTGGGCGTACTAACCGGCGGTGTAAATTTTACGGATTTAAAATTTACGCTAAAAGACGCGGTCGGCGATACGGCCGCCGTAACCGTAAACTACGGCTCTTTTATACAAACGATGGTCGATTTTACGATTATCGCGTTTTGTATTTTCTGCGTCGTTAAAGCTATAAATTCGCTCAAAAAACCAAAAGTCGAGGAACCAAAAGCCGAAGAGCCTGCGCCGATACCTGCGGACGTCGCGCTTCTAACCGAGATCAGAGATCTTTTAAAAAATAAATAAGTATAACAAATGCTAGAGCAAATCCCGTTTTTTCAGGGGCTAAACGAGGCCGAGCTAAAAAGGCTAGAAGATATCAGCATCCTAAAAAAGTATAAAAAGGGCGAGTTTTTATTTATGGAGGGCGAGGAGTCAAAGTGGCTCCACCTCCTCATAAAAGGCTCTCTCAAACTCTATAAAATCGGCCCAAAAGGCAAAGAGATTTTTATGCATCAGTTTAACGGGATTAGCTTCGTAGCCGAGCTTGCCAACTTTGGAAATATCAAATTTCCGGCGACGGCGATATTTTTAACGGGCGGCGAGGTGCTAAAAATCGACTATGATAAATTTTACGCCGAGTTTTTATCAAGCCCGCGCGTATCGCTACAAATCATAAAATCGCTCTCGCAAAAGTTAAAAATCGCGAGCGAGCTGATACATCAAGAACTCGTGCTAAACTCCGAGGCCAAGGTTGCGAGCTTTCTCGTTAATCACGCCGATCTTTTTAACGAGCTAAAACACATCAAAATAGCCTCCATCCTAAACATCACTCCAGAGACCTTTTCAAGGATTTTAGCTAAATTTAAAACCCAAAATTTGATCGAACTAGACGCAAACAATAAAATCGTAAATATCGCCACAAGCGAGCTTTCGGATATGTTTGAAGGCTAGAGCCAGTATTTGCAAATTTAAGCTTTCTTTTAGCGCAAACCGGTTTTCGCGCGTTTTTAAACCTAAAACTCGGTTATAAAAATAAACTGGTCAAATTTCAGAACCCCTCGCATACTGCAATTTTATCCACACCATCGTAATGCCGCGTCAAATTTATAAATTTATTCGTCGCAAGCCTGGCTCAAATTTAACCGATTACAAAAGCAAGGATGCATAAAATCTATAAATTTAAAAATACGATAAAATTTAAGCCGCCGCATCCATGAAAAGTTACGAGAACGCAACGCGTGGTAATGCCGCGAAAGCGGGATTTTTCCTTTAAATTTGAAGATCGAATTTTAATTTTTATTCTTTTTTTCTGCAGCCGCAGCCTCGGTATCTGCTAGCGAGGTGATTTCGTATTTTTGATCGATGTAGCCCATTTCTAGTAGTTTATTAAAAATTTTAGCCGTGAGAGGTCCGGCAGCCAGACCGCCGTGTCCGCCGTGCTCGATGATAACGGTAACGGCATATCTAGGCTCCTCGTACGGTCCATAAGTCGTGACCCACGCATGCGAGCGGCGCAGATACTCCATGTCCTCTTCTTTCATACGCTTTTTTTCGGCCTGCGAGATACCCACGACCTGCGCGGTACCCGTTTTTGCCGCTAGCGTGAGTTTTGCCTCTTTAAAATATTTATGCGCGGTACCTTTTTTATGATTTACGACCTCATACATCGCCTTTTGGACATACGGCAACTGCTTTTTCTCAAACGGCGTGAGGATATCATCGGTAGGCTCAAATTTAACCTCCTCGCCGTTTACGCTACGTAAAAAATGCGGGACGATATTTTTCCCCGTCGCCAGGATACCCGTATAGCGCACCACCTGCATCGGCGTCACGAGGAAGTTGCCCTGTCCGATCGAGGTGATCAGCGTCTCGCCCTGATACCACGGCTGAGCGTATTTTTGCATCTTCCACTCGCGTCCAGGCACGATACCGACAAATTCGTTAGGCAGATCCACCCCACTTTTTTGCCCAAAACCTAGCCGCTCTAAAACCGGGGTTATAGCGTCGATACCGACCTTTAAGCTGCCTTTATAAAAATAATCGTCGCAGCTCTCGCGGATGGCCGAGTTCATATCCATAAAACCGTGTCCGTAGACGTTCCAGCAACGGAAATTTCGCCCTCCAAGCTCAAACGAGCCCGAGCAAAAATACCCATCGGAGCGGTTCATCTTACCGGTATCCAAAAACGCCATCGCCACGCCCATTTTTATAACCGAACCCGGCGGATAAAGGCCGTTTACGAGCTTGTTTGTGAATGGATGATCGATACTTTTAACAAGCTCGTCCCATTTAGCCTGCGATAACCCCGTAACAAACGGATTTAAATCATACTCTGGAAAGCTGCCCGCAGCCAGTATCGAGCCGTCTCTCACGTCCATCACGATGATGACGCCCGCGTTATCGCCGAAAATTTCCTCGATGTATTTTTGCATCTCAAGGTCGATCGTGAGCGAGATGTCCGAGCTTTGCGGATAGCTCACGGATATCTCCTCGACCTCCTGATTTAGCGCGTTTACTTTTACCTTGCGCACGCCCTCTTGCCCCTGCAAGACGGAGTTATAAAAGCGCTCCGTGCCGCTTCTACCCGTGTGATTGGTTAGCTTTGCGACGGGATCGGACTCGACGTCTTGCTGATTTGCGCGGCCGACGTAGCCAATGATGTGAGAGGCTAGGTTGTTGTATGGATAGTGGCGCTTGGATGCCGGTTTGACCTCCAAATTTTCTCGCAGCGAGAGCTCGGCTATACGCGGTATCATCTTGTCGTAATCCATAAAATCGATAATCTGAATAAAATCTTGGTTATAAGGCGAGTCAGCCTTGATGTATTCGCGCTTTAGCTTCGTGACGTTTAGATCCTCGAATAAATTTTGCAAATTTGCAAGCTCGGCGTCTAAAATCTCCGCCCTTTTTCCGTTTAGGTGTGGCTTTAACGCGACGGAAAAACCGAGGCGATTTACCGCCATCGGGCGCCCTTTGGCGTCTAAAATCAGTCCGCGCACAGGGGCTAGATACTGCGTTTTTACCGCATTTTGCTCGGCAATCTCCTCATAAAAATCGTTTGACTTGACGCTAAGGTAATAAACTCGCACCAGCAAAAGCACCCAGACGCTAAATATGATGCCAAAGACTATGCGCATCCTCATAAGCGCCCCCTAAACAAAATCACTGCTAAAACGGACTCCACGCCGATGTAGATCAGGTACTCGTAGTCAAATTTTAGCATAGGTAAATTTGCTGCGTAAGAGATAAAAGAGCTAGTAGCACAAGTCCAAACATAACCGCTAGCGACGAATCCCGCTATCAAAAGCTCTCTTGATTTTAGCGTAACAATGAGCCAGTCGGACATAAAATGATAAAAAAGCATAAATGCGATCACCGCCGAAAACAGCGCAAACCCGTGCGCCTGCTCCGAAAAAGTAAGGTAAAACAGACAAAAATACCACTCCTTGCCAAACTCCTTGAGCGTCTTTTGTTTCTGCAAGGTTAGCATGATCATATAAGTAAAAAATATCCCGATAAGAGGCGGCAAGTACGCAAATATAGTCGTTAGGCTCTGATAAAAAATGAGAAACGCAACCCAAGCAAGCTGCTTTAAAAATCGCTTCTCCGCGCCCAGTCTTCGCATCGCCGCACTCGTTTGCATGGTTATAAATTTATAGCTAAATTTATAAACTTAGCTTTTTGGTTACTTAAATTTGTAAATTTAGTTAGAAAATTTGACGATAAAAATGCCAACATTTGCCTGCGG
>CAUUAH010000052.1:0-10748 GCA_963542985.1 uncultured Campylobacter sp.
ACACGCGTAAGATCGTCGGCAGCGTCAGATGTGTATAAGAGACAGGTCTTAGTCGGTGCCTCGACAGGCGGTCCGGGACATTTAAAAAGGCTTTTTAAAGGGCTTGATCTAAACGGTGCTAGCGTCGTCATCGCGCAGCATATGAGCCTAGCTTTTATCCCGAGTTTTATCTCGCAGTTTGACAAGGAGTGCGCGGCGGAGGTGGTCATGCTGGGCGCGCCTGTGCAGCTAAAAAGTGCGATATATATCTGCGAAAAAAACTCCGAGATAATCTCTGCTAGCCCCCTAATGGCAGGCATGTGTTCACCCATGAAAGAGACCACGTATAACCCAAACGTGGATGTGCTTTTTCACTCGGGCGTGCAGGCTTGTAAGTTTGCCGACGTTATGGCGATCCTGTTAACTGGTATCGGCGACGACGGTGCGCGCGGACTAAACGAGCTATATAAAGCCGGCGCTAAATGCGTCGCCGAAAACGAGGAGAGCGCGATCGTCTACGGCATGCCAAAACGCGCGAAAGAAATCAATGCAAATTTAAAGTCGCTACCCATCGGTGGTATAAGAGCGGAACTGGAAAGGTTTTTACATGCTTGAAAATGCAAATTTGACGCCCGCTCCTAGCGATGCGGCGGGGCTGAATAAATTCGTCGAAGTCGTTAAAAATATGTGCGGCGTGGACCTAGAGTCCAAAAAGGACATGATAAAACAACGCCTAATAAATTTCTGCCAAGCAAACCGCATCCCAAGCTTTGAAGCGCTAAGCTCAAAAGTCCTCGTAGACCGCTTTATGAGGCAAGAGATTGTAAATTTGATCACCACGAACGAGACTTATTTTTACAGAGAGTTGCCGCAGCTACAAGCCGCGATCTATTACGCCAGAGAGGAGCTTGATAGCGTGCGGATACTGTGCGCGCCGTGCTCGACGGGCGACGAGGCGTACTCGCTAGGTATGCTCGCGCACTCAAATTTGCTCGACGTAAACCGCGTTAGCATCGTGGGTATCGACATAAACTCCGAGGCTATCGATAGCTGTAAAAAGGGCGTTTATAGCGAGCGTTCACTGCACCGCCTAAACGACAATCAAAAAAATATCTACTTTACAAAACGCGACGGCAAGTACGAAATCAGGCGCGAGATGCTGCCTAGATGCGAGTTTAGCGTGGCAAATATCTTTGACGACGCGATCTTTAAGCTCGGTAAATTCGACATCATTTTCTCGCGAAATATGATGATTTATTTTAACGAGGAATTTAAGCTAAAAACGGTCGAGCGCTTTCATAAAATTTTGAGCGATCACGGCAGGCTCTATGTCGGACACGCCGATCTGGTACCGTTTACGACGCTTTATAAAAAGCATATTTCAAACGGAACGACTTATTACGCTAAGGCCTGAGTGAGATAAATTTGAGATCAAATTTGCCGTTAAATTTGATTGATAAATTTGACGTGACGAGACGGCTGCATTTTTGACGCGGGCGGCAAATTTATTTGGTCAAATTTGATTAAATTTGCTCCTTTTTAAACCTGCGCCGCAAAGTAAATTTACGCTAGTTCGTCTTTGTAAATTTTACGCACGAATATCCAATAAATCGCTCCGACAAAAAACATACAGCCTATTAGCGCCGTGATCAGTGAGAGGCTAAGCCCAAGCTCAAAAAGCAAACCTATGCCGCTAGAGATCACCGCCGCGACGCCTAGATAAACCATATCGTTATAGGCTATGATACGGCCGTAAAATGCAGGATCGCACTTTTGCTGGATGAGCGTGTAGGTGTAGCTCCAAAGCGTCGAGGTGAAAAATCCCGCGCAAAAAATCCCGATAAATCCGATGTAGAAGTTAAACTGCAGCGCGCTCCATGCTATGACGCCAAGGCCGTGCCCGACGTAGATATAGACGAGATTGGAGTTTGAGACGAATTTGCTAAGCACGAGCGGACCGACGATGAGAGCGACGGCGCGGCAGGCGTTTATATAGCCTATGATGAGAGATGCCGATAGCAGGCCAGCGTACGGATAGTCGGCTAGTAGCGCCACGAGCGCGTCGTAGCTAGTCACGCCTACAACGGCGTGCAGCATGATGAGGTGCGCTATGAGGGGATTTTGTTTTACATATTTTAGGCCGTTTTTTAGCATCTCGCGGACTTTTTCGCCGCCTTTTTTGGCTCGCACGGCGATATCGGTTTTAAGCAGGACGATAAGTGCCACGCCGTAAAGAGCGCAGTCTAGCAAAAAGGCGCTTTTGATCCCGAAAAAATGGATATAAATGCCAGCTAGCCCCATGCCCGCTGTGTATGAAAACGCCCAGATGAGCGAGTGGATCTCGTTTGCGGTTTTTATCTCGTCTTTGTTTAAAATTTTGGGAAACAAGCTCATTTCAACCTGAAAATACGTTCCGCCGGCCCCGACTCTGATAAATATTATCGCAAAAAGCAGCCACATCAAGGAGAGTTTGTCGATAAAAACGAGCATAAAAACAGTCACCATCTCTACGACCGTGAGCGCTATGAGCATCGGTTTGGGGCTAAATTTATCCACCACGATACCGCTAAAAGGCGATAGTAGCACGCCCGGCACGAAAGCTAACGCAGCCGCCGCCGTGATAGCCCAAACGGGCGCGTCAAGCTCGATAAGCAACGTAAAAATGCCCGTGTGCGAGAACCAAACGCCAAAATAACAAATCAGCTGTATGAGCGAGAGGCGCGCGAAAACGGGCTGGGTTTTTAGTAGGTCGATAAATTTACTCATTTTGGGCTTTGGGTCAAATTTGAGCGCTAAATTTGCCGCTTAGTTTGCTTCTAGCTTTTTGTAGATGCGCTCCTGGGCGAAATTTTCTTTGATAAAGCTGTTTTGGTTGCTGATCTGGCGAAGCGTATCGCCGTTAATCTCGAAATTTAGCTTTTCGCGGTATTGATTCGTCACGCTTAGAGTGTTGCCCACTATCTCGTATTTTCCATTTTGTAGCTCTCTTTGTGCGATTTTTTTTTGATAAACGGTGTCGATTTTAAACGTACCGTCGGCGTTTAGGATTAGCGTGCTTTTTGAGTTTTTGCTACATCCGTCGCAAAGCACCTTAGCCTCGTAAACGCCTATCAAATTTTCCTTATCTACCTCGGCGCCGCACGTCTCAAAAACCTCCGTACCGCCGCATTTTTTGTTATTTACGGCGCTTCCGCCGGTCGCACAGCCTGCAAATATCATCGCAGCCGCAGCTAAAAATAAAATATTTTTCATGATTTATCCTTAAAAATTTGGCTAATTATACTAAAAATTTTCCGCCAAAATGGCGAAATTTTAGCAAAAAGCGGCTAAAATCATAAAAAATATTTTAAGGAGTAGTCATGGAAGAGAGCATCCCGTTTATCGTATTTGCCGTGGTCGTGCTGGCCTTTGCGGTCTTGTTTTTAAAAGCCGGTATCAAGATTATCTCGCAGTCGGATATTTACATCGTCGAGCGTTTGGGTAAATTTCACAAGGTACTTGACGGCGGATTTCACATCATCATCCCTTTTGTCGATCAGATCCGCGCCGTGATCACTGTAAGAGAGCAGCTAGTAGATATCACGAAGCAGCAAGTCATCACCAAAGATAACGTAAACATAAGTGTCGACGGCATCGTGTTTTTAAAGGTCGTAGACGGCAAAATGGCTCTGTATAACGTCGATAGCTACAAACGCGCGATCGCAAATTTAGCCATGACTACGCTGCGCGGCGAGATCGGCGCGATGAACCTTGATGATACGCTTAGCTCGCGCGACCGCCTAAACTCCGCGCTACAAAGAGCGCTCGGAGACGCCGCCGATAACTGGGGCGTAAAGATCATGCGCGTCGAAATTTCCGAGATCTCTGTCCCGCACGGCATCGAAGAGGCGATGAATCTGCAAATGAAAGCCGAGCGCGAAAAACGCGCCATCGAGCTAAAAGCGCAGGCCGAAAAAGAGGCGCTCATCCGCAACGCCGAGGCGTTAAAACAAGAAAAAGTATTGCAAGCCGAAGCCATCGAGCGTATGGCTGATGCGAAAAAATACGAGCAAATCGCGCTAGCCACGGCTCAAAAAGAGGCGATGGATATGATAAACGAAAGCATGGCACAAAATGCAAAAGCCGCCGAATTCCTGCTCGCGCGAGACCGCGTCGGAGCCTTTAACGAGCTAGCCAAAAACGGCTCGAAAGATAAAATTTTAGTCCCTTACGAAGCAACCGAGCTCATTGGCTCTTTAAGCGTTTTAAAGGACTTTTTAGGCGCTAGGGCGGCGAAATGATACCCGCGTACTTGATGCTAGCCGCCGGCGTCGGATTAGTCATGCTTGAGTTTATGCTCGGTAGCTTTTTCGTGCTATTTTTCGGGCTTGGGTTTTTGGCGGTCGGAGTTTTGGGATTTTTTATCGATATCGCTTGGGAGTATCAAATTTTACTCATCGCTATTGTCTCATTAGCCCTGCTTTTTGCACTCAGAAAGCCGCTAAAGGCCAAATTTAACCGGCACGAAAGCGAGGTCAAAGATGACTTTTTAAACGAGAGCGGCGAGGGCGAGATCAGAGAGGGGATGGTCTATTTTAAAGGCACTTTGTGGCGCTACGACGGCGATTTAGCCGAGGGCTCAAAGGTGCGCGTGCGCGGCACGAAGGGAAATAAAGTCGTTTTGGAGCGAGATTAAATTTGACTTTTAGGGCGGCTTTTTGATGCTTTGTTTGCCTTTTTGTCCCGCTCAAATTTAAGCGAAAAAGATAGCGGTGAAACTTGCCGTAGATGCGTACTATGCGGGAAGCAAGGCTAAAGTCGTAGTGGTTTTGTTTGAAAACTTTAGCGACAAAAAGCCGCTCAAAATCATATCAAAAATAGTAGACGGCGTAGCGCCCTATGAGAGCGGAAGCTTTTATAAAAGAGAGCTACCGTGCATCGTCTCGCCTTTGCAGGATTTGGACGTGCGGGATATCTCGCTCATCGTGATAGACGGTTTCGTCTATCTTGACGACGATGGCAGATACGGTCTGGGCGGGCATTTATACGAGCGCTTGGAGCGCAGAGTGCAGATCGTGGGCGTAGCTAAATCGCCTTTTAAAGGCAGCTGTAAGTTCGTAAGAGAAATTTGTAGAGGCGGTAGCAAAAAGCCGCTTTTTATTAGCGCTATCAGCATGGATGTGGACGAAGCGGCACGGCTCGTAAAGGGGATGAGCGGCGAGTTTAGGATGCCTAACTTGCTTAAAATTTTAGACGACGAGGCTAAAAGCGATTTTTAGCTACTTTGCAGCGAAATTTGAGCTTAATTTTGATGTTGCCAGCTGGCGTAAATTTGAGGGGAAGTGCGATCAAATTTGACCTTGACCGCATTTAAATTTTAGTGTTTGTGATGAGGACAGGCGTGTGCTTTATCGCTTGCGCTGCTTTTGCCGTGATGAGGGCACTCTTTCATCGCGCCTTGAGCCTGTGCACAGCTAGCGTTTGCCATGCCGTGATGCGGGCAGCTAGCGTCTTTTATCTGCGTAGCGTGGCGATACTCCTGCGCGTTTTGCTCGGCCGGAGCTGGTTTGTTTGCCGCGCAACCTGCAAAAAATAGCGCCGCAATCGCAGCTAAAACTAAATTTTTCATCTTTTCTCCTTTGATAAAATGTCTCGGAATTTTATCAAATTTAAGCTTTATAAATCGGGTTAAATTTAAAGGCCGCGGCAAATTTGACGCCGCGGTTTATACAAGCGGTTATCTATGACGGTGCGGACCGTCGTGTCCGCCCTGATGCCTAAGCCCGTCGTGGCCATCTCTGCGACCGGGCTCTTTTATTACGCAGGCAGATATCGGATCGCGGCTATCGCTAAATGGGCTAAATTTCTTAGCTTAGCCGCGTCTTTTACGGATTTTAAAATCATTTTTTTTCCTTTGCGTTGAAGCGCGAAACGATATCCGCAAGACGTTAAAGACGTGAATTTATCAAAGATAAAAGCGTTTTTCGCTAAACTCGCGTAAAAAATTTAAAGGAAAAATTTGAATAGACTAAGCGTGGACGAGGCGGTAAATTTGATAGAAAACGCCGAGCTAAACGAGCTTGGAGCGATGGCTCTGGCGCGCAAACGCGAACTGCATCCCCAGGGCGTCACGACCTTTATCGTGGATAGAAATATCAACTACACGAACGCGTGCTGGGTGGACTGTAAATTTTGCGCATTTTACCGTGATCACAAGGACGAGGACGCTTACGTGCTTAGCTTTGACGAGATCGGGCAAAAGATCGAGGAACTCATCGCTATCGGCGGGACGCAAATTTTATTTCAAGGCGGCGTACATCCGAAGCTAAAAATCGAGTGGTACGAGGATCTCGTGGAGTTTATAGCAAAAAAATATCCAAACATCACGATTCACGGATTTTCCGCGGTCGAGATCGACTATATCGCTAGGATCTCGCGTATCAGCACGAGGGAGGTGCTTCACAGGCTGCGAGAAAAAGGACTCTACTCGATGCCGGGCGCCGGAGCCGAGATACTTAGCGACCGAGTCCGCGACGTGATCGCGCCTAAAAAATGCGACGTGCAGACCTGGCTACGTATCCACCGCGAGGCGCACGAGGAGGGGTTAAAGACGACGGCTACGATGATGTTTGGCACCGTCGAAACCATGCGCGAGATCGTGGAGCACTGGGAGCACATTAGAAGCTTGCAGGATGAGACTGGCGGCTTTAGAGCGTTTATCTTGTGGAGCTTTCAGGGGCTAAATACGCGCCTAGCCGCTGAGCATCCCGAGATCAAAAAGCAAAGCTCAAATCGCTATTTGCGCCTGCTTGCGGTCTCTAGGCTGTTTTTAGACAACGTGCCAAATATCCAAAGCAGCTGGGTCACGCAGGGTAGCTACATCGGGCAGCTAGCCTTGCTGTTTGGGGCAAACGACCTAGGCAGCACGATGATGGAGGAAAACGTCGTCAAGGCCGCCGGCGCTAGCTACCGCATGAATCAAGACGAGATGATACGCCTCATCAAAGACATCGGCGAAAAACCAGCCAAACGCAATACTAATTACGACATTTTAGAAAGGTTTTATTGATGAAAATCATAAATTTAAAAGCCGCAAATTTACAAATCCCGGCCGTTTACGAGGCTAGCAAAACCCTGCCCGCGGTGAGCCTAAAGCTGATTTTCAAGGTCGCCGGAGCTTGCGTAGAGGACAAGGCGGGGCTAGCTAAATTCGTCGCTAAAATTTTCGACGAAGGCACGCTAAGCAAGGGTGCGGCGGGCTTTGCCAAAGAGCTTGAAACGCGCGCGATAAGCCTTTACGCGAGCGCTGGATTTGAGACGTTTGCGTTTGAGCTAAACTGCCTAAAGGAGCACTTTTCTTTCGCGCTTGCCAAGCTAAAAGAGCTTTTAGAGGAGCCAAATTTAAGCCAAAAAAGCTTTGAAAAGGTTCGAACTCTGACGCTGGGCGAGATATCTAGCAACGAGAGCGACTACGACTATCTGGCTAGAGTCGCGCTAAACGAGCTGCTATATCCCGGTACGAATCTAGCAAGGCCTAGCATCGGCACGAAGCAAAGCGTGGAGAGTATCACGCTAGAGGACGTTAAAAACTTCATCGCTAGCAAGCTTGATCTGGCAAATTTATTTGTAGTGCTGGGCGGCGAAGTGGCGCCAGAGGAGCTAAATTTAGACGAGATTTTAAGCTCGCTAAAGGCGGGCGAGGCGCGCGAGCTAAAACTACTAAAAACCGATGAAAAATGCGGCCAAAAGTCCATAATCAAACCTAGCGAGCAAGCCTATATCTACTTTGGCGCGCCTTTTGACGTTTCCCGCGAAGAGCGATATAAGGCCAAGGTAGCGACGTTTATTTTGGGCGAAGGCGGCTTTGGCAGTAGGCTGATGGAGGAGATCCGCGTGAAGCGCGGGCTAGCGTATTCGGCGTATGCTAGGAGCGAATTTGCGCTGAGCCACTTGCAAATTTGGGGCTATCTGCAAACCAAAAACGAGAGCAGGAGCGAGGCGGTCGCGGTCGTGAAAGACGAATTTGCAAAATTCGTCAAAAACGGCGTGAAAGCCGGCGAGCTAGCGCAGGCTAAAAGATTTTTGTTAGGCTCGCAGCCGCTACGCCAGGAGACACTTTTTAACCGCCTAAACATCGCTCAGAGCGAGTTTTATAACGGCTTTAAACTAGGAAATTTTAAAGACGAGCTAGAAAAAATCTCGAAGCTAAAGCTTGCCGAGCTAAACGCGTTTATAGCGGAGCACGCGGAGATAGAAAAGCTCAGTTTTGCCGTGCTTTACAATGAAATTTGATGAAAAAGACAGAATAAATCTAAAAAAAATCGGCGTAACCACTCTGCTTGACCTAGCGCTAAAGCTTCCTAAAAGCTTCGAGGATACGAGCCTAGCCGCCGCGCCAAAAGACGGACACGTGAGTGTCGCCGTAGAGATAAAAAGCGCGTATCGCCAAGGCGGAATGCTGCACGCCGTATGCTGGTGCGAGGCGTGGGAGCAAAACGTCAAAATCGTGATTTTTAACGCCAAGCCTTGGCATCACGGCGCATTTAAGGTCGGCAAAAGCGTGTTTGTGAGCGGCAAATGCGCCTACGCCTACGGCTCGTGGCAGCTAACCAATCCCAAAATCGTCACGAAAATAAACGAAATCATACCCAAATACAAGCTCTCTCTCAGAGACGATTCGTTTAAAAATTTGATCCAAAAATACGTAAATTTGCCGAATTTGCTTGAGGCGGGACTCACGCCTAGGGAGGCTGAGTTCTTGCTAGATCTGCACAAGGGAGACGAAAAAAGCGTCGCGATACTAGATGCTCTCGTGCGGGAAAAAGAGGGCGAAGAGGTGCTAAAATTCATCGAAATTTATAACTACCTAAAAAAGCTAAACGCCAAAAAAACGCATTTTAAAGCGCCTAAAATCAAGCTTTTTGATATTTCTTCGTGGCTTAAAAATTTGCCGTTTGCGCCGACAAACGATCAGCTAAACGCTATCGCCGATCTGCGCGCGGACTTTAGCGGCGAGGAGGCGATGCGGCGCGTCGTGATGGGCGACGTGGGTAGCGGCAAGACGCTTGTTATGCTAGCCGCCGCGCTTAGCGTCTATCCCGGCCCTGCGCTCATCATGGCGCCCACGTCGATACTAGCCGAGCAAATTTACGCAGAGGCGGTGCGCTTGCTGCCTGATTTTATGCGCGTCTTGCTTGTTAAAAGCGGCGACAAGCCCGAATTTGACGGCGTAAATCTCATTATCGGCACGCATGTTTTGCTGTATCAAAATTTGCCCGCAGCGCCGCTTGTTATGATAGACGAGCAGCACCGTTTCGGCTCAAATCAACGCGAGAAAATCAACGCTTTAGCTAGCGGGGAGCTTGGGCGAGACCCGCAGCTTGACGAAGCGGAGGGCGAATTTGACGGTAAATTTGACGGCGGCGAGCAGGTAAATTTAGCCGCAACCGCGCCCGAAAAAGAAAATAAGCAAACAAAAGCTGCGGACGAGACCAGGGCTCACGTGGTGCAGTTTTCCGCAACGCCGATACCGCGCACGCTAAGCATGATACAAAGCAGCTTCGCGGAGTTTAGTTTTTTAAAGCAGATGCCTTTTGAAAAGCACATCCATACGCAAATTTTACAAAGCGCGGACTTTGGCGAGCTGCTAACGCATATCAAAGCGCAAATCGCCAAAGGCAAGCAAGTCGCCGTGATATATCCGCTGGTTGAGAGCAGCGAAAGCTCGAACTATCAGGGGCTGGAGGAAGCGCAAGGGTTTTGGCGGGCAAATTTTGCAAACGTCTACGTCACGCACGGCAAAGACAAAGAAAAAGAGCAGATACTGCGCGAATTTCGCGAGTGCGGAGACGTGCTGCTCTCGACGACGGTAGTCGAGGTCGGCATCTCGCTACCCAGGCTTAGCACGATCGTGATCGTGGGCGCGGAAAGGTTAGGGCTAGCGAGCCTACATCAGCTGCGCGGACGAGTAGGGCGAAACGGCGGGAGCGGATTTTGCTTTTTATTCACAAAGCTCAAAAATCCGCCGACGCGCCTGAGGGAGTTTTGTGAGACTCTTGACGGCTTTAAGATCGCCGAGATAGACCTCAAAAATCGCCAAAGTGGCGACATCCTAAACGGCGCGTTTCAGCATGGTGCGATGTTTGAATACTATGACTATGAAGAAGATATCACGCAAGCAGCGAAGGACAGACTAGGGATTTAGCCAAATTTGCCTTTGGGATGGCAAATTTAGCTACTTGCCTGAGTATTTCTCTGTTTATTTTTAAAATTGAAATAAAATCGGTAAAAATTTGCGTTTAGAAATTTATGATTTTTAAAATTTTACTTGAAACAAAATTTACAGATAGTTTTTGGAGCATTTTTAATCTAATTAAAGCTCCCATGATTGCATGGTTTATTATTGCTTTTTTGTGGATTATTAAAAACAGAATTTGCATAAAATTAAATGCTTGTAGTTATGACTTTTTTGTAGAAGCTAGAGATATGTCAATTTGGGTTTATATTTAAATATAGTTTTCGTATAAGGCAACTTAAAAAGCGAAGTCGTAAATTTAAAAGTGGATTGGTGACCCTTACGAGAATCGAACTCGTGTTACCAACGTGAGAGGCTGGTGTCCTAACCGCTAGACGAAAGGGCCAACAATGATAAAATAAATCGTGGTGCCCCGTGTAGGGCTCGAACCTACGACCCCATCATTAAGAGTGATATGCTCTACCAACTGAGCTAACGAGGCAAATGGCGCAGCGGACGGGGCTCGAACCCGCGACCTCCGCCGTGACAGGGCGGC
>CAUUAH010000053.1:0-10679 GCA_963542985.1 uncultured Campylobacter sp.
ACAGAGCTAAATTTATGCCTTAAATACCGACCGACCGCACACGGGGCGGAAAATTTGATTAAACCGACGAAAAACAAAAAGGAGTTTTTGATGAAAAAGATTTTATTTTTGTCGCTTTTGCCGATCTTGGCGCTAGCCGTAGATCCCGAAGTAGCGAAAAAAAATGCCGAAATTTTCGGCTTTTGGACGCTTATTCCGCCCGTGGTGGCGATAGTTTTGGCGTTTATCACCAAAGACGTCGTTTTGTCGCTGTTTATCGGCGTTTTTAGCGGTACGTTTCTCATAAACGTCATCGACTCAAGCATCCCGATGACCTTCGTAAAGGGCTTTACCGACATCGTAAAAAGGGTCGTGGGCTCGCTGGCCGATAGCTGGAACGCGGGCATCGTGCTTCAGGTGCTTTGTATCGGCGGCGTGGTCGCGCTCATCACCAAAATGGGCGGAACCAAGGCTGTAGCGATATGGCTAAGCAAAAAAGCTAAAACAGGCGTTTCTGCACAAATTTCAACTTGGTTGATGGGACTTTTCGTCTTTTTCGACGACTACGCAAACTCCCTCATCGTGGGCCCGATCATGCGCCCGATAACGGACAAATTTAAAGTCTCTCGCGAAAAGCTAGCCTTTATCATCGACGCTACAGCCGCTCCGATCGCGGGTCTAGCCGTCATCTCGACTTGGGTCGGACTTGAGATCTCGCTCATTAAACAAGGCTACGAGCTCATCGGCATAACGAACGTAAACGCTTTTAGCATCTTCGTCGAGACGATGCCTTATAGATTTTACAACCTTTTCATGCTATTTTTTATCGTCTGCACCGCATTTATGGGGCGCGAATTTGCCGGTATGCTAAAAGCCGAGCGCAGAGCTAGAGCCGGCGAACTGCACCCTAGACGGGGCGGAGCTATGATCGAGGACGTCGAGGATAAGACGCTAGAGCCTAAAGAAAATATCAAACTACAAAGCTCAAACGCCGTTATTCCGCTTTTAGTGCTTATTTTGGGCGCGTTTGTTAGCTTTTACTTTAGCGGTTTGGGCGCGCTTGAGGGCGAGGCTCTTGAGAGTGCCAAGGCTCATCCGCTTACGTTCCACACTTTCCAAGCTACGTTCGGCGCTGCCGATGCGTCCGTGGCGCTATTTCAGTCGGCTTTGCTAGCTACCGTGGTGGCGATATTTATGGCTGTTTATAGAAAAATTTTGACCGTGCGCGAGGCGATAGAAACCTGGGGCAAGGGTTGGAAAACCATGATAACTACGATCATCATCTTGCTTCTTGCGTGGTCGCTTAGCTCGGTTATCAAGGAGCTTGGCACGTCTCGCTACCTAGTCGATCTGCTTTCGCAATCTACGCCAAAGATTGTCCTTCCGGCGGCGATTTTTATGCTGGGTTCGTTTATCAGCTTTTCTACCGGCACCAGCTACGGCACGATGGGCATCTTGATGCCGCTTGCGATACCGCTAGCTAGCGCGGTGGGCATGCATAGCGGACTAGAGGGCGACGCCTTACACGCGTATATGATAGTAAATATCTCAGCCGTTTTAACGGGCGCGATATTTGGCGATCACTGCTCGCCGATCTCGGATACTACGATACTTTCGTCCATGGGTGCAGGATGTAACCACATCGATCACGTCCAGACTCAGATGCCTTATGCGCTTGCCGTTTGCGGGATCAGTATTTTTGCGGGATACTTCCCGACCGCGCTTGGCCTAAGCATCTGGATAGTGCTTCCTTTAGGGCTTTTGGTGACGGCTTTGGTTGTTAGATTTATCGGGCAAAGGGTTTAAATTTGCCCGATAAATTTTGCAAATTTTTAGGAGAGTGCGGCAGTTGCACCCTTGATATGCCTTATGAGGAGCAGGTTAAATTTAAAAAAGAGTTCATAAGGCGCAAATTTGAGCCCTTTTATAACGGCGAATTTGAGTTTTTCGCCTCGCAGAGTGCCGCTTACCGCACGAGAGCGGAGTTTGGGATTTGGCGCGACGGCGACGAGCTTAGATTTACGATGCACGGCGCCAAAACCAAGCGGATTATGATAGACAAATGCCCAAAAGTAGCCGCTCCTATCGCAAATTTGATGCCGCGTTTGCTTAAAGCGCTTATGAAAAATCAAATTTTAAAAGAGAGGCTGTTTGGCGCCGAGTTTATCTCGTGCGCGAGCGGGATACTGGCGACGCTGCTCTATCATAAGCGTCTAGGCGAAGCCGAGCAGGGCGAGATAGAGAGCCTAGCGCGCGAGTTTGCCGATCTGAGCGTAACGATAGCGGCGAGAGCAAAGGGGCAAAAGCTGCTAAGCGGCGAGTTAAATTTAGAGGACCGCCTAAATATCGGCTGTAAAATTTACAAATTTACATTCGGCGACGCAGCTTTTATCCAGCCAAACACAGCCGTAAACGAAAAGATGGTCGCATGGGCGAAGGGCTGCGTAGAGCGCGGCGCGGATCTGCTTGAGCTTTACTGCGGGCACGGCAACTTCACCGTCCCGATGGCGGAAAAATTTAAGCGCGTTTTGGCGACCGAGATATCCAAAAGCTCGATCGCAAACGCTCTAAAAAACTGCAAACTAAACGGCGTAGATAACATCAAATTTTTACGAATGAGCGCCGAGGAGCTGATGAGCGCGTTTGGGCGTGAGCGCGAGTTTAACCGCTTAAGAGAGCTTGATATCTTTAGCTACGACTTCTCGCACGTTTTGGTCGATCCGCCGCGCGCGGGACTCGATGAGAGCGTGATAAATTTCATCAAAAATTACGAAAATATCATCTATATCTCCTGTTCGCCGCAAAGTCTAAAGCGCGATCTAGCGCAGCTTTCCCTAACGCACGAGGCGGTTAAATTTGCCGTCTTTGATCAGTTTGCAAACACCGCTCATATCGAGTGCGGCGTGCTTTTAAGGAGTAAAAATGCCTAGCGATCTTAGGCAAATTTTATCCTCTGCTAAAAATATCGCTGTCGTGGGTCTTAGTCCAGATGAGAGCAAGCCTAGCAACGAGGTTGCGAAATTTCTCATCGAGCGCGGATTTAACGTATTTCCCGTCTATCCAAAATTTGATGAAATTTTAGGACGCAAGGTTTATAGAAATTTAACTGAAATAGATGAAAATATCGACGTCATAGTGATGTTTAGAAAAGGCGAGTTTGCGAGCGAGCTAGTAAAGGACACCGTCAAAAAAGGCGTAAAAACGCTGTGGCTGCAGCTTGGTATAACAAACGACGAAGCAGGAGCGATCGCTCGCGAAAACGGGATAAATTTCGTGCAAGATAGGTGCATAAAAATCGAGCTACAAAGGCTTGACTAGGCTAAATTTGACGGTGAAGCTTGCACTGTAAATTTAGCGGCCCGCGGCAAAAAACAAAAGTATAAATAAAAATAAAGAAAACGTAAGCAAAAATACGGTAAATAAACGCGCGAGCAAAAGCGACGAAAAGTAAAATTTAAACAAACGAAAGGCTAAAATGATCTCTCTAAATAAAATAATCCAAGCCAAGCGCACGATAAGCGGCTTTGTGTACAAGACGCCGTTTGCCTACAGCGCAAAGCTAAGCCTCGCAAGCGGCGCGCTCATCTACCTAAAAGAGGAAAACCTCCAGCGCACCGGCGCGTACAAGATCCGCGGCGCGTATAATAAAATCGCAAATTTAAGCGCGCAGGAGCGCAAAAAAGGCGTCGTCGCGGCAAGTGCCGGCAATCACGCTCAAGGCGTAGCTATTTCAGCGCGCGAGTTTAAGACGCCCGCCACCATCGTGATGCCCGAGTCCACGCCGCTTTTAAAGGTGCTAGGCACCAAAGATCTAGGCGCCGAGGTCATCTTAAAGGGCGATAACTTCGACGAGGCCTACGCCTACGCCGTCGAGTACGCCAAGCAGCAGGGCATGAGCTTTATACATCCGTTTGACGACGAGTACGTGATGGCCGGGCAGGGGACGGTCGGGTTAGAGATGCTTGATGATCTAGCCGAGCTTGAGACCATCATCGTGCCGGTTGGCGGCGGCGGGCTAATCAGCGGCATATCAAGCTGCGTAAAACAGGTAAATCCAGACATCCGCGTGGTTGCCGTGAGCGCAAAGGGCGCGCCTGCTATGTTTAACAGCTTTAGCGCTAAAAAAAGCATAAACTCAAAAACCGTGCGCACGATCGCCGACGGTATCGCGGTTCGCGACGCAAGCGAAACGACGCTGGCAAATATCCTAGAGTGCGTAGATGAGTTTGTACAGGTCGATGACGAAGAGATCGCAAACGCGATTTTGTTTCTGCTCGAGACGCAAAAGATCGTAGTCGAGGGCGCGGGCGCGGTCGGCGTCGCCAGTATCTTGCACAACAAGGTCAAATTTAAAGCCGGCGAGCGCATCGGCATCGTGCTAAGCGGTGGAAATATCGACGTGCAGATGCTAAACGTCATCATCGAAAAGGGTCTCATAAAGTCGCACCGCAAAATGGCGCTGCAAATCACGTTGATAGATAAACCAGGCGCGCTCATGAGCCTAACCGATAGCCTAAAGATCGCTAATGCCAACATAGTAAAGATCGACTACGACCGCTTCTCCACGAGTCTGGAGTACGGCGACGCAAACATCACGATCACGCTCGAAACCAAGGGCGAAGACCATCAAGAGCTCATCAAAAAAGTGCTTAGAGAGCATGATTTTAAATTTATTCAGGTGTTTTAGGCTGTTTAAATTTGAGCCCAAATTTAGCTATCAAATTTGGGCTTGGCGTTAAATTTGCCTCAAATTCGCGTAAAATTTAAAACCCGTATCTCAAAGGTGCGGGTTTTGCCAAACTGCACCGTAAATTTAAATTTATATCGATACAAAACAACCCAAAGCTCAAATTTAACGATTATTTTAACGAATTTCGCTAAAATCGCCTTTTAAAGGAGCAAAGATGATAGATGTTACAAGCCTTATTTTAGCGATTTTGCTGGCGGTTTGCGTATTTACGATTTTTAGATTTAATAAAGCCTTAAAAACCGCGCAAAAGCCTGCGACAACGCAGATCAGCACCGAGATATCGCAACTAAAATCCATCGGCGAGCTATCCGTTTTTCAGGTCTATAGCAAAGAGATCGTGACCAAGACCGACCATGCATTCGGCAGCTTTGGCAAGGAGTATCTACGCTGGTTGGTGAGCGAGAAAAAGCTCTCGATGATATTTGAGTTTGAGATAAACTTCATCTACGACCTAACTAGTCCGCGCCTAGAGATCGTAAACGTCGCGAGCGAGGAGTATCTCATCAAGATGCCGCCTTGCAAATACAAATTTTCGATCGCGAATATGAAATTTTACGACGAGAAAAACGGCAAATTTATCCCGTTTTTGTTGCCTGATTCGCTAAACGGATTTTTCGGTAGCAGCTTTAGCGAGGAGGATAAAAACAGGCTCATCGAGGAGGCGCGCGCCGAGGTCGAAAAGATGTCCGTACGCCTGATAAATCAGCTCCAGTCCAAGATCCACAAATCCGCGCGCGACACGCTAGAAGCGATCGCAAAGAGCTTCGGGGCTAGGGCGGTGAGGTTTGAGTTTAACGATGAGGGCGAGCAAGTTCAGCTAAATCTGCAAAACGTGGCGTGAGGGCAAGATGGCATTTCTAAAAGCGCTTTTGATAGGTAAAGCAAGGCGGTACGGCAGCGCGGCAGCTGCGGACGAGCTAGGCAAGGCGTGGCGTTCAGCGATATTTAAAAATGCGCAGACGGGCGAAATCTATGCAAGCGAGCTTGGCTTTGAGGGCGACGAGGTGGCTGATACCAAGCATCATGGTGGCGTAAACAAAGCCGTATTTGCAAACTCGCTCGAAAACTATCCCGCGTGGGAAGCTTATCTTGGGCTTAAAAATTTGCCGCTGGGCGCGATGGGCGAAAATTTGACCGTTAGCGGGCTGGATGAAACTAGCGTGAGCGTGGGCGACGTGCATAAAATCGGCTCGCTGGTGCTACAAGTAACCCAACCGCGAAAACCGTGCTTTAAGCTTGCAAAACGCTGGGGAAACGCAAATTTGGCCAAAGAGATTTTTGCTACAGGATTAACCGGCTGGTACTACAAAGTGCTTGAAAACGGGTCGTGCAAGGCTGGCTGCGAGATAGAGATCCTGCAAAAAAACGAAAATGCTCTAAGCGTGATGCAGATAAATAAACTGTTTTTTAATCCGAGCGAAAATTTGGATTTATTACCTAAATTTAGGGCTCTTGAGGCGCTGCCTGCTAGCTGGCAAGATGATATAAATAAGCGCTTAAACGGTTCATATAGCACGGCTTTTATGGAAAAACTTTGAAAAAACGGCGAAAATTTGCCAAAAAGCTTGACAAATAAGGTAAAAATATATATAATCACCTTTCTTTTTACAGACTGGGGTATCGCCAAGCGGTAAGGCAATTGGTTTTGGTCCAATCATCCAGAGGTTCGAATCCTCTTACCCCATCCACTCAAATTTCATCGCGGAGTAGAGCAGTGGTAGCTCGTCGGGCTCATAACCCGAAGGTCGGCGGTTCAAGTCCGTCCTCCGCAACCAAATCTAAAATTTATCCTTCACTTACTCCAAAAAATCAAATTTTGCACTAAAGAAAATTATTTATGAACTTTGACGTATCTCAAATTTTAATCATTTTGCTGCTGATCGTAATCGTTTTGCTGGCTTTAAAGCTATTTAAAAAGCAAAAAATCAAGCAAACTAGATATAAAAGCGATAGCGGCGATACAGTAAAAAGCCGCGCCGAGCTCATTGTGGCAAATTGGCTATTTTACCGCGGTATAGATTTTATCTACGAGAAAAAGGTGCCGACCAAAGAGCGCGCTATCAGCGATTTTTATCTGACGCAAAGCGAGATTTATATCGAATTTTGGGGACTTGAGACGCCGCAATACCTAAAAAGAAAAAGTAAAAAAATAAAAATTTACAAGAAAAACCGTCTAAAGCTCATCCAAATGAACGACGATAGCCTGCGCGATCTAAACGCATTTTTCGCCAAAGAATTTGCAAGGCACAGCGTGAAATATCAGATTAAACCAAAACAGTAAAATTTGTCAATTTTAAACGTTCCCGTCTTTGTCGCAAATTTGTATGCAAATACAATACAAAATGCAAGAAAGCGGCTTAAATTTGGCGGATACAAAATTTACCAAATTAGAAAACCGGCTATTTAAAAACGTTTGCGGTTATTTGAAAAATAGATTTAAGTGCCGACATCGCGACCGTAGTTGTAGGTTTGAGTGCAGGTGATAAAAACGTGTGACCGATGCAACCGATAGCGCGGATATGGTCGTTAAAAAGATTTACTGCTCGCGTAACGCTAGGCGAGCGTTTATGCTTTTAAGGTCGGCGAATTTGCTCCAAAATAGTACGCAATCAGCGGCAAGTTTGATCAAATTTGGTCGCAGCGATGAAAAATGGCCCAAATCGTATCGCGCACCATTTTAAGGTTTGGCAAATTTAACCAAAATAACGATTCTCGCAAATTTGCCTCGCTTATATTGCAGTATCGCAAAAATTAACTTTTAGCATTTTCAAGGTGCGGGTTATGCCCAAGATCGGTCAAATTTGACAAATCCGTAAAAATTAAACAAAAACTTACAAGCTCGGTTGCCACGTTTAAATTTAACCAAAGTCTGTTTGTGCCGTATCTAAGCGAACCAAAAAGTCCGCAAAGTATCAAGCAAGGCTCGCGCAAAAGCCTAAATTTAAAGCTAAAAATGTATAATTACCCTAAATTTTTAAACAAGGAATAACGATGGATAAAGTAGAGCAGGCCATAAACGACATCAAAAACGGCAAAATGGTCGTCATGGTCGACGACGAGGATCGCGAAAACGAGGGCGATCTGGTATTTGCGGCGACCTTTAGCGACACGCAAAAGGTAAATTTCGCTATAACTCACGCAAAAGGCGTGCTGTGCCTCGCGCTAAACGAGGAGACCGCACGTCGCCTCGATCTAAATTTGATGGTGGATAAAAACACGTCCTGCCATGAGACGGCGTTTACCGTCACGATTGACGCCAAAAACACGACGACGGGCGTGAGCGCCTACGAGCGCGACGTCACGATCCGCCTAGCGGCCGATCCGATGTCAAAGCCGGAGGACTTCGTGCGCCCTGGACATATTTTCCCGCTCATCGCTAAAAAAGGCGGCGTTCTAAGCCGCACGGGACACACCGAAGGCTCGGTGGATCTATGTAAGCTTGCCGGCCTAACGCAAGCAGCCGTCATATGCGAGATCGTAAAAGAGGATGGAAATATGGCTCGCAGACCGGATCTAGAGGCGTTTTGCGAGAAATTCGGGCTAAATATGGTCTCGGTTTCCGAGCTCGTGCAGTACCGTCTAAAACACGAAAGCCTAATCGAGATAAAAGAAAAAAGCGCGGCTAAGATAGCAGGCTTTGACGCGCTAAAATGCGAAATCCTAGATCACAGGGGCGAGCGCCACTACGCCTTTGTTTTTGGCGAGATAAAGGACAAAACCGCGGTCAAATTTCATCAAATTTCAAGCGACGTGGAGCTGCTTTGCTCGGATAAATTTGATGAATTGCGCGGTTCGCTCGAGTATCTAGCTAAAAACGGCGGCGTTGCAGTGTTTTTACAAGGCGAGGAGAAGTGCGGCGGGCAGGTCAAGGACTACGGCATCGGTGCGCAAATTTTACACAAGCTAGGCGTCAGCCGTATCGAGCTTTTGAGCGCGAATAAAAATAAAGATTTCGTCGCACTAAAGGGCTTTGGACTTGACATCGCGGGCTACAAAGAGTAACGCAAACGGGCCTAGCGAGGTAGCGCGAGCCTTTGCTAAGACGCTAAATTTGGGGCTTTTGTACGCGGATAAAAAGGGCACCATAAAATTTATAAATAAAAAATTCGAGCGGATTTTCGCTCTGGCGCCAAAAATTTTTTACGGAGCGAAATTTGACGAGCTAATAGCCGCGGCGCAGGGGCTTGGCGAGCTAAAAAGTTTTGAAAATCTCAAAAATAGCCCGCTAAACTCGAGCGATTTTATAGTAAAAAAGGGCGAAAAAAGCTTCAGGCTAAACGTCTCGAACGTACTTGAGGGCGGGGTGAAATTTGACGGATTTATCCTTGCGGTCACCGATGTCACGCACGAAAAGGAGCTCGAAAAAAAGGAGCTTGAGCAAAGGCGTTCGGTACTAGTTCACGCCAAAACCGCGCTGGTTGGCGAGATGATAAACTCCATCTCGCATCAGCAGCGCCAGCCTCTAAGCGCGCTGGGGCTTTATCTAGATAACATCGAGGAGTGCGCGAGCGAGGGCGAATTTGAGCGCATACCCGCTCAAATCGCAGCCTGCAAAAAGAGCCTAAGGCTCATGGATGAAACGATAAAGGCGTTTAGAAATTTTTACGCGAGCGGCGAGGGGGCTGCGAAATTTGATCTCGTTAATATTATAAACGAGCTTATTTTGATAGTTAGGCCCGAGCTAAACTCTCACGGCATCGAGCTAAAATTTGCTCACGAGAGCGGCAAATACGAGCTTAAAAGCGTCGCTAGCTACGTGAGGCAGATCTTGCTATCCTTGCTCTCAAACGCTAAGGACGCGCTGGTTGATAGCGGATGCGAAACGCCGCAAATTTTAATCGAGCTAAAGAGAGCCGGCGGGCTATTTTGCGTGAGCGTGAGCGATAACGGCGGCGGGGTAAAAGCAGATAGCGATAAAATTTTCGAGCCGTTTTTTACGACGAAAAATATGGGCACGGGCACGGGGCTAAACGTAGCTAGAGAGCTTGCCGTAAAAAAGCTAGGCGGCTCGCTGGAGCTTGAAAGTGCGGCGAATTCGACTAAATTTACGCTATTTTTGGGCGAAATTTAGACGAGGCGATAAATTTAAAAATTAGTTTGCAAACTTAAGAAACACAAGCAAGAAACGAGGCTAGCGTGTATAGCAAAATAAAAAATATCTTAAATGGCGTAAATTTGCTCATCGTCGAGGATGACGAGAGCCTGCGCGAAAGCATCAAAATATCGGTCGAAAACTACGTGAGCGAGGTTTACGCCTGCGCAAACGCCAAAGAAGCGCTGGAGTTTTTTGAAGCAAAGGGCGTAAATTTGGTGCTTTCCGACATCAACATGCCACATATAAACGGGCTTGAGATGGCGGCTCGCATTAGGAGGCTAGATAAAGACGTGCCCATTATTTTTTTCACAGCATATGATAGCGACGAGAACGTGCTTAGCGCGATAGAGCTAGGAAGCTTTGGCGTGCTAAAAAAGCCGTTTGAAAAGCGCGAGCTAATCATGCAAATGAGCTTTGCGGCGAATAAATTTAAAAACGATTTCGCGGAGGTTGATCTAAAAAACGGCTTTAAATTTAACGCCTTTAGTAGGCAGCTAACAAAGGGCGGCGAGCCTGTGGCGCTAACGAAAAAAGAGCAAAATTTACTCCATCTTTTTCTAAAAAATCAGGGCCGCGTCGTGAGCTTTGAGATGATCGAGTCGTGCGTCTGGCAGGATGGTAGCTGCACCGCCGACGCGATACGAAGCTTCGTCTATAAACTACGCAAAAAACTCTACCCCGAACTCATCCAAAACGCGCAGGGCAGCGGCTACGCACTCATCCTAGATGAACAAAATCAGCGCACCGTGAGCCAGGTCGGCTACGTTTGAGAATGTAAATTTATCTACGAAATTTAATGATTTTGCATTATATCTGTCTCTTATACACATCTCCGAGCCCACGAGACTAGCGCTC
>CAUUAH010000054.1:0-10412 GCA_963542985.1 uncultured Campylobacter sp.
AAATTTTACTAGCAAATTTATAAAATTTACAAAAAAAACAGTTTTTTTACAGACTCGCCTTTTATCCAGAGCTGTATTTTTATTAAATTTCACCCAAAAAACAAAGCTGTTTAAATTTAGTGCTTTTGAGAGCTTCGATCTTGTCCGATGCCCCGCGTGCGCAAAATTTGATTTAAGAGGCCATAAATGAACCTTTACGCGCGTTACGTCGGCTGGCTTTATTTTAAATATTTCATGATCATATTTATCGCACTTGCGCTTTTTTACGTCGGTATTGACATCCTAACCAACCTAAAAGATATGCCTGCAAGCGCGAACCTAAAGCTGCTTTACTTCGGCCTTACCTCGCTTACGGCGGTAAACTACGTCCTGCCGCTCGCGCTCATTTTTGCGCTGATAACGAGCAAATTTAGCATGATCCGCAGTAACGAGCTAGTTAGTTTTTATGCGCTCGGTATCGATAAAAATCGCCTGATCAAGCCGCCTTTTTACATCGCGCTTGCTATCACGTTTATTTACGTCGGGCTAAATTTCACGCCTTTTGCCTACGCCTACGAGTACGGGCGAAACATCGTGAAACTCTCGAATTTATCGCGCACGAGTTCTGATATTTTCTTAAAATTCGAAGGCAAATTTGTCTATATGGACAGCCTAAATCCTATTAGCGGCGAGGCTAAAGATGTGCGGATATTTGACATAAACGGCAGCAACTTGCGCAGTGCTACCTTTGGCGAAAGCGCGAAATTTACAGATAACGCGTGGCTTTTAAAGAATGCTAAAATCGTAAATTTGCCACAAAATATCAAGCTTGGCGAAAAGGGACTCGAGATAAAAACGCTAAGCGAGCTAAAAACGCTTGAAAATTTTAAACCAAAAACCATAGAAAGCGCGTCGGCGGAGAGTTCTGCGATCACGATACCCGATGCCGTGGACTACATTTTGGCTTTTAAGGACGAGGGCGTCGGGCTAAATTCGACTAAAACTACGCTTTATAACCTTGCTTTTGCGCCTTTTTTTGCGCCTTTTATGGTGCTCATCATTTACTATTTCTTGCCGGTTACGGGACGATTTTTTAATCTCGCCTTAAAAAGCTTTATCTTTACGATCGCCTCGCTTTGCGTCTGGGGCGCGCTTTTTGTGATGATGAGATTTGCTAGAAACGGCGTCGTCTCGCCCGAGATCGGCGTGCTTTTACCTATTATTTTACTCGGTGCTTACGCTTTTTATCTGCGTTTTGGGAGTCGTTAAGAGAGATTTAGGCAAAATTTCTGTAAAATCTAACTATTTTTAAACAAGGTCGGTTATGGATTTTACGAATTTAGCGCAAAAATACGGCACTCCTCTTTATGTTTATGATTTTGACTACATGGCGCATCGCTACGAGGCTCTAAAAAACGCCTTTCACGCTAGAAAATCTCTCGTATGCTACGCCGTTAAGGCAAACTCAAATTTAAGCGTTTTGAAATTTTTAGCCGGACTTGGAGCCGGATTTGACTGCGTGAGCGTAGGCGAAGTTAAGCGCGCTCTGCTAGCGGGGGCTAAAAACTACCAGATCATCCTAAGCGGCGTGGGTAAGCGCGACGACGAGCTTAAATTTGCGCTGGAAAATGAAATCCTTATGATAAACTTAGAAAGCGAAGCCGAGATGAACCGCCTAGAAGCTATCGCAAAGCAGCTAGGCAAGCCCGCTCGCATCAGTATCCGTGTAAATCCAGACATCGACGCTAAGACGCACCCCTACATCTCGACCGGACTAAACGAAAATAAATTTGGCGTAGATCTGCAAACGGCGAAAAAAATGTATCTGCACGCTAAAAACTCGCCTCATCTAGAGCCAGTAGGTATCCACAGCCACATCGGCTCGCAGATAACCGACATCAAGCCCGTTATCGAAGCGGCAAAGATCGTGGCAAATTTGACTAGAGAGCTAAAAGCCGCGCAAATTGACATCAAATTTTTTGACGTCGGCGGCGGTATAGGCATCGTTTACGGCGATGAGAGCGAGCCTGATCTATACGAATACGCGCAGGGCATTTTGGCAAATTTAAGCACCCTGGACATCACGGTAGTTTGCGAGCCTGGACGCTTTATCGTCGGCAACGCGGGATATTTTCTAGCTAGCGTGCTTTACGAGAAATTTAATAAAAACAAGCGCTTTGTTGTCGTGGACGGCGCGATGAACGACCTCATACGCCCAAGCCTCTATCAGGCTTGGCATAAAATTTTTGCTATTAGCGGCGGCAAGACTCTTTGCGAGTGTAAGACTGAGCAGCTTCGGGAGCTCAAATTTAGCCCTTGCGACGTGGTCGGGCCAATCTGCGAGAGCGGCGACTTTTTAGCAAAAGATCGGAATTTACCGCCGCTAAACCCAGGCGATCTAGTCGTAATCAAATCAGCCGGCGCATACGGCTTTGCGATGAGCAGCAACTACAACACTCGCGGACGCGCCGCGGAGGTTGCGGTAAAAGGCGGCGAGGACTTTTTGATTAGGCGCCGCGAAAGTTTTGAGGACGTAGTGGCGCTGGAGCGCGAATTTCTAGGCTAGGGGGGCGAAAGTGCAAAACATAAACGACCTTAGAAGCGAGATAGATAGGATCGACGACGAGGTGCTAAAGCGCCTAAACGAACGCATGAATTTCGTGCGAAAGATTGGCGAACTAAAGCAAACCAGCGGTAGCGCGATCTACCGCCCCGAGCGCGAAAGAGCGATCCTAAACCGCTTAGAGGGGCAAGACTCCGTGTTTTTAAATAAAGCTGCGATCGAGGCGATTTATCTTGAGATTTTTGCCGTCAGTAGAAACCTCGAGATGCCCGAAAAAGTCGCCTATCTGGGGCCTGAGGGCACCTACACGCACCAAGCCGCCGAGAGTCGTTTTGGTGCAATGAGCGCATATTTGCCGCTAGCTAGCATCGAGGCGGTTTTTACCAAACTAAAGCATAAAGAGGCCAAATACGGCGTAGTGCCGATAGAAAATAACACAGAAGGCGCGGTGGGCGCGACGCTAGACTGCCTCGGGCGGTTTGATAGCGTCAAGGTCGTAGCTGAAATTTACATGGATATCCACCACATTTTTGCGAGCAAATGCGAAAATTTAAAAGACATCAAACGCATCTATTCGCACCCGCAAGGCTACAATCAGTGCCGCAAATTTTTAGACGATCATATGCTTTCAGCCGTCGAGTTTATCCCGGCAAAATCAACCGCACAGGCCGCGCAGCTAGCTAGTAGCGAGCAAAATTCAGCCGCTATTTGCTCTAAGATCGCAGCCAAGCTTTACGGCGCGCCGATCTTGTTTGAGACGATCGAGGATAACGCCGCAAACCGCACGAGATTTTTTATATTAAGCGATTTTAAAAACGAGCGAGCGCAAAAAAACAAAACATCAATCCTAGCAAAGACCGAGCACCGCCCCGGCGGGCTAGTGGAGCTGCTTTTGGCATTTAGAGACGAGGGTATAAATATCACCAAGCTAGAGAGCCGCCCGATAAAACAGCGCGAATTTAAGGCGAATTTTTATATAGATTTCGAGGGACACATAGACGACGACAACGTCCAAAAAGCGATACAAAAAGCGGTAAGCTACGGCCATGAGATCGCATGGCTAGGAAGCTACGTCGCGTGGGAGGAATGAGATGAAATTTAACGAAAATTTGGCAAATTTAGTAAGCTACGAGGCGGGCAAACCTATCGAGCTAGTCGTGCGCGAATATGGCATCGACGCCAAAGACGTCATTAAGCTAGCCAGCAACGAAAACCCGTACGGCACGAGCCCTGCAGTAGTAAAAGCAGTCGGCGAGATAGTAAATAAAATGCATCTTTATCCCGATGATAGCTACTTTGAGCTAAAGGCTGCGCTGGCTAGTAAATTTGACGTCAGCGAAAAATCTATCGTAATAGGCTCCGGAAGCGATCAGATAATAGAATTTGCCGTGCACGCAAAGGCAAACGCAAACAAGGGAATTTTGACTGCGGGCATAACATTTGCTATGTATGAAATTTACGCTAAAGCAGCGGGTACGAAGGTTTTTAAAACTGAGAGCAAAGAGCATGATCTGAGCGAGTTTTTGCAAATTTATAAGGCAAACAAAGACGAGATCGGCGTGATATTTTTGTGCGTACCGAACAATCCGCTAGGAGGCTGCCTGGACGCTGAAGAAATTTATAAATTTTTAGAGCAAATCGATGCCGATACGCTCGTGGTTATCGACGGCGCGTATCAGGAGTTTGCTAAATTTAAAGACTCGAAAAAAGAGATAAAGCCTCGTGAGCTCATAGCCAAATTTCCAAACGCGATATATCTGGGTACGTTTTCTAAGGCTTACGGCCTAGGCGGCATGCGCGTAGGATACGGTATCGGCGAAGGAAGCGTGATGAACGAGCTAGGCAAACTAAGGGCACCGTTTAACATAACGACGCTTAGTTTAAAAGCGGCTATCGAGGCGCTAAAAGATGAAGAATTCGTAAAAATGACGCTTGAGGCGAACTTTGAGGAGATGAAAAAGTATGAAAAATTTGCCGATCTTCACGGCATAAAGCGTCTGCCGAGCTTTACGAATTTTATCGTTTTTGAGTTTGAGCGTCAAAACGCGAGCGAGCTTGCTCAAAATCTGTTAAAAAAAGGTATAATTTTACGTGATCTAAAAGGCTACGGATTAAACGCGGTTCGCACAACGATCGGACTGCCGAATCAAAACGACGTAGTTTTAAAACAAATCGAGGAAAATTTAAAATAAATGGATTTTAAAACCGCAGTTCAGCAAATCGGCCAGGTTTATCACAATCTCTCGTTAAGGCAGCGCCTAGTTGCCGCGGGCTCGATCATACTCGTGGTCGGGTTTTTAGTGTTTTTGAGCATTTACAAAAGCTCAAACGAAAACTACGACGGCTATAGCGTACTCTTTGAAAACACCTCCGCTGCGGACTCTGCGTTAATTATTCAGCAGCTCGAAAAAGACAAAGTAAAGTATAAAATTGTAAATGAGGGCACTATTTTGGTGCCAAACTCGGACGTTTACCGCGAGAGGATATCGATCGCGTCGCTTGGGATTTTAAAAGACGGCAAGGTTGGATTTGAGATTTTCGATAAACAAGAATTCGGCGCGACGGATGCCGAGCAAAAGGTCAAATTTCAGCGTGCGCTCGAGGGCGAGTTAGCTCGCACGATCGAAAGTCTAGCGCCGATAAATAAAGCCATCGTGCGTATAGCTATACCGAAAGAAACGATTTTTACCGAGCGAGCCACGCCGCCAAGTGCGTCTATCGTGTTAAATTTAAAAGACGGACAGAGCTTAAATTTAAAACAAATTACCGGCATTAAAAATTTAGTCGCGGCCGCGGTGGCAAATTTAAAACCAGAGCAAGTCAAAATCGTAAGTCAAGACGGAGTGCCGCTTGGCGAGGAGGACGGCGAATACGATAGCGATCAGATCACGCAACAAATCCGCTATAAACGCGACGCCGAGCACAATCTCGAAGAAAAGATCATAAACGTCCTATCGCCTATCGTGGGCGGCTCGGATAAGGTTGTGGCAAAGGTAACGATAGACTTTGACTTTGCTAGAAAAGATAGCCAAAGCGAGACCTTTGATCCAAACTCCGTAGCTAGAAGCGAGCAAAACGTCGAAGAAAAACGCCAAGGCAGCAAAGAAGCCGAAGTGCAAGGCGTACCGGGAGCCGTGAGCAATATCGGTCCGGTCGAAGGCCTGCAAGACGGTAAAATGAAAGAACTGTACTCAAAAAGCTCATCTACGACAAACTATGAAATCTCAAAAAAAGTCGAGCGCGTCAAAGATCAGTTTGCTAAGATAAGCCGCCTAAGCGCCGCTGTCGTCGTGGATGGAAAATACGAAAATAAAAAGGACGAAAAAGGAAATCCAACTAGCGAAATAGCCTACGTACCGCTTGAAAAAGAGCAGCTGACGCGTATCGACGCTCTTATCCGCCAGTCTATCGGCTTTGATCAAAACAGAGGCGATGAGGTCACTGTTAGTAACTTTGAGTTCCAGCGTCAAGACGGACAGACGCCAGCAGGAAAGGTTCAGTCATTTTTCGATCTTTACGTAGTGCCATTTTTACCGATCCTAAAATACCTTTTTGCTGCGGTTTTGCTTTATATATTCTACAAAAAAGTCATCGTGCCGTTTATGGCTAAGATGCTTGAAGAGATCAAAGAAGAAGAGCCGGAAATCCCTGATAACGACATTCAACTTGACGACAGCGAAGACACGCTGGAGAAATTTCAAGCCGCTAGGAAAAAGGTCGAGGAGCAGCTGGGTATCGGCGATAACTTTAACGAGGACGATCTACGCTACGACGTATTGCTAGAGAAAATGAAACTAATCGTGCAAGAGCGAAGCGAGGAGATCGCCGTCTTGCTACAAGACCTGGTCAAAAACGACTCGGATTTTAGCAACCGCAAGGACTTTTAATGGCAACAAAGCTAAACGAACAGCAAAAGATGGTGTATGACGATCTTTCTATGCCAGAAAAGATCGCTATTTTGCTTATTCAGCTGGGCGAGGACGTCACGACTCTGCTTTTTTCACATATGGAGGTTGATGTCATAACCGAAATTTCGCGCTACATAGCTACCGCAAAAAGTATGGATAAAAACGTAGCGGCCGCTGTTTTGGAAGAATTTTACGCTCTCATACAGTCAAATCAATACATGAGAAGCGGTGGCTTAGAGTATGCAAAAGAAATTTTATACCGCACCTTTGGTCCGGAAACCGCGCAAAAGATCCTCGATAAGCTCGCAAAAAGTATGGAAAACTCAAAGAGCTTCGGCTATCTTACTAAGGTCAAGCCTCAGCAGCTTGCGGACTTTATCATGACCGAGCACCCGCAGACTATCGCGCTTATTTTGGCGCATATGGACTCGACCAGCGCAGCCGAAACGCTTTCGTTTTTTAACGACGAGCTTAGGAGCGAGGTCGTCGTTAGGATGGCAAATTTGGGCGATATCAGCCCATCCATCATCAAGCGCGTCTCAACGGTGCTAGAGGGTAAGCTAGAGAGCCTCACGTCCTACAAGGTCGAGGTCGGCGGACCAAGAGCCGTGGCAGAGGTGCTAAACCGCCTTGGTCAAAAAGCGTCAAAAGCTACGATCGAATACATCGAAGACATCGACGACAAGCTTGCTACGACTATCAAAGAGCTTATGTTTACATTTGAGGATATCAACACCCTCAACCAAGCCGCTATCCGCGAGATACTTAAAAATGTCGATAAAAAAGACCTCATGGTCGCGCTAAAAGGCAGCGGAGATGCGCTCAAGGAGAAATTTCTTTCCAGTATGTCTCAGCGCGCCAGCGAAGCGTTTAAAGAGGAGATGCAGTTTTTGGGCGCGGTACGCGTAAAAGACGTCGAAGAGGCGCAGCGCCGCATCGTAGAGCAGGTCCAAGCCCTAGCCGAGGGCGGGGCATTCCAGATAGGCGAAGCCGATGAGATGATAGAATGAAAAGTAGCGTAATAACAAACGAGCGCTCAAAAGAGCATTTTGTAGAAAACTATCGATTTAAAATTTTAGGCCAGGAAAAAAGAAGTGAGGATGCACACACGGCTCACGAGAGCGAAACTCGCCGCGCGTCCGAGCATCAACACGAGCGCGTTTTAAACGGTGAGCAAGAGGGCTCAAATTTAAGCGAAGAAAAAGAGCACGGTTCGCATTTCAAGCCAGAACCTAGCTTTATCGAGGAGCTACTAAAGCGCACCGACGAGATGAGCGGCAGCATGATAAAGCTACAGATGCAAATCGAACATCAAGAAAGCGAATTTGCCAAACGTCTAGAGAGCGAGATCCAGCGCGCCAAAGAGGACGGCATAAAGCAGGGTAGAGACGAGGCGGCGGCTAAATTTGACGAGGAGCTAAGAGCACTTGAGAGTAGATATCTTGGCTCGATAAATAAGCTAGAGGAACAGGCGGCTAAATTTGAAAGCCTCATCGCATCTAGCGAAGCGCAGCTGCCCGCCACAGCAGTCGAGGTCGCAAAAGAGGTCGTAAAAAAAGAGATTTCGCTAAATTCGGCAAACATCGCCGCGGCTATCTGTAAGGAGCTTTTTAGCGAGATAAAAGACGCTAAAGAGGTGCAGATAAAGGTAAATCCGAAAGATTACGAGTTTATCAAAGAAAATTTCTCCGGGCAAAATATCCAAATCTCCGCCGACGAAGCCATCAGCGCGGGCGGAGCGATCGTGCTTAGCGACGCGGGCAACCTCGAGGGCACGATCGAAGCCAGACTAGAAAAAATCAAAAAGATAATAGGACAATGATAGACGTAAAATCTATGAATATGGAGGAGCTCGAAGCGCTTTGCGGAAAGCTCCGTGATAAAATTTTACAAACCGTCAGCGCAAACGGCGGGCATCTTAGCTCAAACATCGGAGCAGTCGAGCTTATCGTCGCGATGCACTATGTTTTTGACGCTGCAAAAGATCCGTTTATATTTGACGTTAGCCACCAAAGCTACGCGCACAAGCTAATCACGGGGCGCTGGGATAAATTTGACACGCTTAGAAAATTCGGCGGTATCAGCGGCTATACTAAGCCCTCCGAGAGTAAATACGACTACTTTATCGCAGGTCACAGCTCCACCTCTATCTCGCTGGCAGTAGGCGCGTCAAAGGCGATCAAGCTAAAAGGCGAAGACCGCATCCCCGTGGCTCTTATCGGCGACGGCTCGATGAGTGCGGGCATCGCATACGAGGCGCTAAACGAGCTTGGCGACATCAAAAACCCATGCGTCATCATCCTAAACGACAACGAAATGAGCATCAGCAAGCCCATCGGCGCCTTTAGCAACTACCTCTCGCAGATGATGGCTGGGCCGCTGTATCAGAAGTTTAAAAGCCGCGTAGAGCGATTTTTGAGCTATATGCCAGACGGTGCCGCGTATATGGCGCGCAGGATGGAGGAGGGTATCAGGATCTTTACGCCCGGGATGTTTTTCGAGGAGCTTGGGCTTGAGTATATCGGTCCAGTAAACGGCCACGACGTGAAGGCGCTTATCGAGGCTTTTAGCGTCGCAAAAGGGATGAAAAAGCCCGTCGTCGTGCACGCGCAGACGCTAAAGGGCAAGGGCTACGAAAAGGCCGAGGGGCATCTAGCCAGCTGGCACGGCGTGAGTCCGTTTGATTTGCAAAGCGGCGAAGCTATCAAAAAATCAGCCGCCAAATCGGCCACCGCGCTCTTTGCGGAAAATTTGACCCAGCTAGCGAGCGAGCATAAAAATATCGTCGGAGTAACCGCCGCGATGCCTACCGGCACTGGCATAGACGCTCTTATGGAGAGGTTTCCCGATAGATTTTGGGATGTCGCGATCGCCGAGCAGCACGCCGTGGCCTCTATGGCCGCGATGGCGAAGGAGGGCTTTAAGCCCTTTATCGCGATTTATTCGACTTTTTTGCAGCGGGCATTTGACCAGGTCGTGCACGACTGCGCGATCATGAACCTAAACGTCGTCTTTGCGATGGACCGCGCAGGCATCGTCGGCGAGGACGGCGAAACGCATCAAGGCGCGTTTGACGTTAGTTATCTAAATTTGATCCCGAATTTGACGATTTTCGCGCCTCGCTGTGCCGATAGTTTTAGGCTCGCGATGCGCTACGCATACGCACACGAGGGGCCTTGCGCTTTTCGTTATCCGCGCGGAGCTTTTGTGTTGGCACAGGGCGAATTTGAGGCGCGAGAGCTAAGGCTCGGCAAAGGCGAGGTTTTAGTAGAGGGCGACGGCGAAGCAGCCTTTATCGCTTATGGCAATGCCGTTGGCAAGGCAAATGCCGCGCGCAAAATTTTACTAGAAAAAACTGACGGTAAATTTGATCCGAGCCTCGTTGATCTGGTGTTTGTTAAGCCGCTTGATTGCGAACTTTTGCAGGAGCTCGCGGGCAGGCATAAAATTTGGTACGTCTTTTCAGATACCGCAAAAAAGGGCGGCGTAGGCGAGATTTTAGCCGCATTTTTGCAAGAGCAGCGCATTTTTGACGTGCGCATTGTTAGCTTTGAGTTTGACGACGCGTTTATCCCGCACGGCGCTACGACCGATGTTGAAAGGACTCTTGGTATCGATGCGGCAAGCATTTGCGAGAAAATTTTAACCGAAACGGCGGATTAAATTTGAGCTGAAGCGTTTTCGAGCTTTAGTTTTACGAGTTTTCTCAAGAGTATTCGTGCGTAAAAGGCTCAAATTTGAGCTAAATTAGCCTTTTACGCTCGGTCTTTCCGCTTTTACTTTTAAATGACGCAGGCAAATTTACTTAAAATAAAAGATCAAATTTTAGCAGAAAGCACCAAACCCAAAAATCAAAATTTGACTTCAAACATCATGTCAAAATTTATAAAAAGTGCAAATTTAAAGCAAAAACTGACACAAATTTTAGTAAATAATAATTTATATTACCAACTATAAAGAAG
>CAUUAH010000055.1:0-9918 GCA_963542985.1 uncultured Campylobacter sp.
ACGCGCTGAGCGCTAGTCTCGTGGGCTCGGAGATGTGTATAAGAGACAGGGCTAGCTACGTGCTGGCGCTGCTTTGTAAGTACTCTCTTGGCGCGGCTAAATTTGACGAGCAAACGCGCGAATATTTTGAGGGGCTTGACGAAGGATACCTAAGCGGCGAGTGCAACGTCGGCGAGGAGGAGTTTGAGCAGATCGCGGAGTTTTTAGAGGAGTGCGAAAATATCGTTATCGATAGCTCCTTTTTGGCGCATGCGGATGCGAAAAATATATTCGAGTTTTTGCAAATGCTCGGTAAAAACGTCGTTTTGGCTGACACAGAGCAGGGTGAGTTTAAAACGGACGGCAAGCTAACGCCGCTAAAAGAACCTGAGAGCTTTGACGGTAGTGTCGTGTTTTTTATGGATGAGGCGGGCGGTTCAAATTTGAGCGATGAAACGAAAGAACTAATCGGCTCGGCGTCGTTTGCTGCGGCCGCAAAGGTAAAAGACGGCGATATAGTGAGCGTGCAGGCTAATGGCGCCGACGTTGTGGCCAAATTTAAGCTAGAGCCGCAGATGAAGGGCACGGTTGCGCTTTGCAGGGCAAAATTTAGCGGATACGCCTTTAAGCTGGTTAAAATCGTAAAAACGGCACAGTAGCTAGCAATTTGGCGGATAGATTTATCTGCCGAGGCGTGCTGTATAAATTTAATCTCAAAACTCGGCGTCGTAACGTCAAATTTGACTCAGCGAGCATGGTTTTTGGCTAGAGGGGCGGGCAAAATTTGACCACCGAACTAAAATTCGCTCGCAACCGCGCTCTTTAAAATCAAAATTCTATCGGTATGCTAAAGTTAAATTTAGGCTAAATAAAATTTTATCCAGATGCGCGAAATTTAGTAAAAAAATCGCCTCAAAAGCGCGTAATATTCGCTTTTATAGCGCTTTTTAAACGAAAAAGGGTATAATGTCCGTATGAGAAAATATTTTTTGCTTTTTTCACCGATTTTGGCGTTTTCTTTTAGCCTGAGCGTAAATTCGGGCGCAGAGGATGGCAGGCCCTACACAGTGATAAACATCAGCGACGAGAAGGAATTCGTCTGCAAAGAGGAGATCCTCGCCTACGACCGCAAGCTGTATTTTTGCGACATCGCTAGCGGCGCTCTGCCAAAGGTCGACGATAAAATTTTAGCCCTGGCTGAAGTTAGATTTCGCGAGGAAAAGGGCGGTATGCGTATCTACGTCGTGCCGCGCGCGAGCTCGCGTTTGATCTCGTCTAGTGAGCCTCTTTACGGCGCATCCGCAGTGCCGTTTAGCAAAAACGGCGGCGCAGCCAAACGCCACGCCATCGTGATAGATCAAAATTTAAGCGAATTTAAAAAGCAAACAAACGCGGGGATAAATTTTGCCCCGATATTTGAGCAGATGACCGCGCCCAGCGTCGGACCGCTCGATCTCAACAAAGCCCCGATAGAAAGCGGCGACAGCAACGACATAAACATGTACCTAGACGTCAAAAAAAGCTATGAGGCTAAGCGCTACGACGAGACGATAAGCACGACGCAAACGGCGCTACGCCGCTATCCAAATAGTATCTTTGCCAGCGAGTTTTTGCTATATAGACTGCGCGCTTTGGATAAAATTTTAGATTCTCAAAATAACTTCGAAGGGCTTGGTGCAGCAGACGTCGCAAGCGAGGGGCGCGCGTGGATGAGGCGGTTCGTGTCAGACGAAAACTACCCCGAGGTGCTCTATCTCGTGACCAAAGCCTACCTCAGACAGGAGCTCGTTAGCGACGCGAACTACACGCTAGACATCCTCATGAACGAGCATCCAAACTCAAATTTTACCAAGCTAGCCGTTCTTGAGTTTGCCGACAGGCTCTACGTCACGGGCAGGCAGGATGAGGCGGTAAAGATGTACGAGGACGTGCTGTACTCGGCGCAGACGCTAGATGTCGCTAGCCGCGCGGCTCTGAGTCTCGTGCAGGGCAGCATCGACAAGGCCAAATTTGACCGCGCCAAGGACTTTATGCTCAAAATTTTAAACAGAAATCAAGAGTACCTGCTAAACGACGCGTCCAAGCTAATGACGCTGGCGGGGGTATTTCACGAGAAAAAAATGGACGATATCGCCGCGAGAATTTATGAAATTTTACTCGCCCGCTTAAACAAAAACGACGATGATTACGAAACAGTGCTAAAAAATCTAGGCATCGCGCTAACAGGCACTCCCGACACGCAAAAGTCCTACGACTACCTAAAAAGATACCAAAACGAGTTTGCGGACGGGCAGTATGCCGCCATCGTGCAAAATGCGCTAGATAAGCTATTTTTCGCTAGAAACGACGAGAGCAACGCGACCAAGCTACACGAGCACTACGACGCGCTCATCGACAAGTACGGCAAAACGGACGTCGGCGCTAAGGCGCTAAAAGAGCAGGTCGCGCTCTATCTAAAAGAGCGTAAATTTGACTCCGTCCTGCGCTATACCCAGGCTGTGCGCGATCTAAACGATACGGACGCTAGCGCTGTTTTAGATCAGGCGGCGCTAAATTTAGCGAGTGAAGCCATCCGTCAAAACGACTGCGTTACGGCTGTAAATTTGACCGAAAACTACGGCATAGGCGAGAAAATCGGGGCTAAATTTAAGCTCTTTGACTGCTATATGCGCCTCTCTCGTTTTGCCGCCGCGCACGAGCTCGCCTCGCAAAATATCTCGACACCCGACATGCTCGACCGCGTGGAGTGGCTCATCAAACTAGCCTCCGTTTTTATAAAGACGCAGAAATATAACGACGCTTTGCGCGTAGCCGACGAGGCGCTAGCTATCGCGTCTAGGCAGGAGTATGCTGACGTCTCGCCCGTGCTTTTTTATAGATTTGAAGCGCTAATGGGGCTAGGCAGGCTCACTGATGCTGCCGCGACGATAACGGCCGTCGAGACGCTGCGCAAAAACGACTTTAAGGTCATTGAGCTCTACGACCGCATGGCCGAGGCGACGTATGGTGCGAACGACTTTTTAAGCGCGTCGGTTTACGCCAAAAAGGCGATCGATCTGCAAAAACGCCTACATATCGCCACATTTAGCCCGAAAATCGACTTTGAGTACATCGGCTCGCTAAGTAAGCTAGATAGACTAGACGAGGCGTTGCAGGCCGCGCGAGAACTCCTAGATACGCGCCTAGATCCAGAAAACAGACTGCGCGCGCTAGCTCAGATCTCGGAAATCTATATCAAACTAAAACGCGAAAGCGAAGCAAAGCCGTATCTGCAGGAGTGCGTCGGCTCAAATTTGCAAAGCTCTTGGAAGGCCATCTGCGCCGAGCAGATGAAGCTCGTGGAGTAAATTTATCCTTATTTTACTTTTTAAACCCGCTCAAATTTAGCTGGGAAGCTTGGGCTAAATTTGAGTCTGATCGCCGTAAATAGGCGGTGCGCTTTTAACCATTGCGCTAGGCTTGGCTCGTGCGGGACGCGGCGCTATCTTTTTATCCGCAGATATTTTACGGCAAACGGGTCAAATTTAAGTTGATTTTCTTTGTCGTTGTCTGTCAAATTTGCTTAAGGGCTGTAAAGCGTAAACATGCCGTGTTTAAATTTGAAACGTCGCTGTTTTTGTTATTTGAGTTTTATCATGGGGATGTAATAGTAGCCGTCAAATTTAACCGTAAAAACCGAGCATAAATTTGAAGTAAGAGTAAAAAGCGGATTTGAAAATGGGTTCAAATTTGACGAAGCGGTGGCTAAATTTGCATAACAAATCGCTCAAATTTAGCCGGCATTCTGGGGTAAAATTAAAAAATCAACCCCTCGTCGTCTTGTTTGATTAGCGTATCTTGCGCGTCTTGTTTCGGTACCGGCGAGATCTTCGTATAGATCTCCGCTAAGCCCTCGTGCGCGGTATGAAAGACGCCTTCAGGCTCGATGAAGGTTTTTTGTTTTAGCGGGTACTCCTTCATATAGCTTTCCATAAATTTCTTAAACACCGGAGCCGCCGTGCGTCCGCCGCCCTCGACCTTTCTCATCGGCGTGTTGTCGTCGTTGCCGTACCACACTAGCACCTCGACTTCGGGCGTAAATCCGCAAAACCACGCATCGACGTTATTATTCGTCGTACCCGTCTTGCCTGCTACCTGTACGCCATTTAGCCTGGCGCTTTGCCCGGTGCCGCGCTCTACTACCGTCCTCATCATATCAGTCATCAGATATGCCTGCTCGGGTTCCGTAACAAATATCCGCGCAGGCTCGAAAACCGCTTCTAAATTTTGATAATTTATAATGCGTTTTATGAGGCTTGGCTCTACGATCTCGCCGCCGTTTGGAAACATCGAGTAAAATTTAGCAAACTCTAACGGCGAGATGCCGAAGCTACCAAGCGCGATGGAAAGGTTTTTGGGGATATTTTTAAAGCCCATCTCGGATAGCTTTTTATAAGCCGTATCAAGTCCGATCTCATCGAGTAAATTTATCGTGGCGAGGTTGCGCGACTGACGCAGAGCCTCTCGCAGCGTGATGTAGCCCTGGAAGCCGCCGCTGTAGTTTTTCGGTCGCCACTCGTACTGGCTGCCTTCGTTAAAAACCCTTGATATATCAGCAGCCTTGCTCATCGGCGAGTAGCCCATGTCTAGAGCAATCTGATAGATAAAGGGCTTAAAGCTAGATCCCGGTTGGCGCATACTCTGCGTGGCGCGGTTGTAGCTGCTTTTGGAGTAGTCTACGCCGCCTACTAGCGCGAGGATCTCGCCCGTTTTAGGTAGCGTAACGACGATAGCGCCGTTTAGGATACTGGCGTTTGCGTCTTTGTTGCGTTTTAGTATCTCGTTGTAGCCGTATTTTAGCGCCTCGGACGCCATATCTTGCACCTTTAAATCAACGCTGGTTTCGATGACGTAGCCGCCGGTTTTTATATCTTCAAAGCGCTTTGAGGCTTCTTTTAGCACCTCGTCCACGATATACGGGGCTTTGTTTTGCGTGAGAGTATCGTCAAAAACTACGGGCTGCTCGACTAGCGCGGCTTTGTACTCTGCGTCGCTGATCCAGCCTAGCGCGTTCATCCTTGAGATTACGTTATTTGCGCGGCTTAGCGACAGATCGAGGTGGCGAGTCGGATCATATGTGCTAGGAGCCTTTGGCAAGCCGACTAGGATCGCGATCTCTTTTAGAGTGAGCTCGTTAAGTTCCTTTCTAAAGTACCCCTTTGCTGCGGTTTTTATGCCGTGGTAGCCGTGTCCGAGATAGACGTGGTTTAGGTAGCGCTCTAGGATTTGCTCTTTGGTTAGCTCGTTTTCCAGCTTCATCGAGATGATCATCTCTTTTAGCTTACGGGTTAGCTTTTTTTCTCTGGTTAATACCATGTTTTTAACTAACTGCTGCGTTAGCGTGCTAGCGCCCTCGACTAGTTTGCCCGCCTTTATGTCTTTAACGATAGCTCGCGTGATAGCCTCGGGATTTACGCCGCCGTGTTCAAAAAAGCTCGTATCCTCGATCGCCACGAGCGCCTCGATGACGCGCGGCGGGATATCCTCGTACTTGACGTAGATCCTGTTTTCATCAAATATATTTGCGATGAGTTCGCCGTTTCTGTCGTAAATTTGAGTCGTGAGCTTTGGCTTAAAATCGATGATATTTGACGCGTCAAAGGTGACTTGCGAATAAAGATAAACAAATGCCGCGCTCAGCGAAACAAAGATAAAAAACAAAATCGAAGCTAAAATTCTCATAAAAAGGCCTTTAAAATTTTCACGTTTAGCCCCATTGCGGTGCTAGTTTCGCCGTTTTGGCTTAGGATGTATTTTTTGTTGAAATTTTCTATCGTCATAGCTCCGGCCTTGCCCTGCCATAGATCGCCCGATAGGTAGTTGTGTAGGTCGGCTTCGTCAAATTTAGCAAATTTATACTCCGCAAAGCTTACGTTAAAAAGCTCGAATTTCTCGCCCAAAAATATCATCGCCGTTACGATCCTGGCGGTGCTCCCGCTTTGCATTTGTAGCATTTTTAGCGCCTCTTGCTCGTCTTTAGCTTTGCCTAAAATTTTACCGCCACATACGACGACGCTATCGGCGAAAACGACGTTTTTTGCATTTTTATTCGCCTTTAAAAACTGCTCTTTTTTTGCCGCGACGATCTTTTGAACGTAAACGTGCGGCGGCAAATTTTTATCTACGCCGCTCTCGTCATAGTCGAAAAAAACCTGCTCAAATTTAACGCCGTGATCTCGCAAAACCTTAGCTCTAGTAACCGAGCTCGAAGCCAAAATAATCATCAAAACTCCCTATAAGATACGCCAAGATACGCCGCCAGCAGCGCAAACGCGACGTTTAGTGGAATGAAGTAGTAAATCGTAACTATGAGGTTCTCGTGAAGCTCGATGTATTCGCTATTTTGCAGAGATTTTGAGGCTTTGTTTAGGCGGTACGTGACGTAAATAACGTTTAAAAATAAAAATCCCCAGATCGCCCATTTAGTCGTCAAAATCGTATTTAACATCGGATCGGCGTTTTTGATTGCGTTTTGTTTGGCTAGTATCGCGCCCGTCACGCCCATGATGGCGATCGAGCCGTAGATCGCGTAGCCGAGGCGCTTTAGCATAGAGATTATCGTTTGGTATTTTTGCGTGTCGCCCTCGATATTTTTCATAAAAAATTTTGCGATGAGTAAAAAATTTGCTTGAAATCCGATGAAAACAACCACGGAGAGGATGTGGATAAAGGGTAGGGCGCTGCTAATCTTTGTAAAAGCTATGTTAAATTCGGGCATTTGTCCCCTTTGAACTAAAATTTTCTCGCGCTAGAGCAAATTTGACGGCGATAAAACTCGGCGCCAAAATGCGCGAATAAAATAAACTCATAAACTTATATTTTCCTTTAAATTTTATCTCGACTCACAAAATGCAAATTTTGGATTTGCTTTGCGGCCTCAAATTTGGTTTTGCAAAAATTTGCTCAAATTTTACGCCGCAAAAACCGCGGTCAAATTTAAGCGATTTTCTTAAATTTGACCGACGCCAGGCTTATTTTTCAAGTTTGATTTTAGCAAACTCAAACGCCTGCCTGATCGCATCTTCTATCGCCAGCACGTTTTTACCGCCTGCGGTGGCAAAATCATCCTTGCCCCCGCCGTCTCCGCCTAAAATTTGAGCCGTAAATTTGACCCATTCGCCGGCTTTCAAAGCTGCATTTTTCACGCCTGCGGCCAGAGCGATTTTGCCCTCTTCGTTTACTTGTACGAGCAGGATCGCCGCCTTTTCGTTTTCGTTTTTAAACTCGTCTATCGTCGCCTTTATGTCGCCGCCGTCAATCACCGCGACGCAAAGCTTTGTCTCGTTTACGTTCACTACGGCCAGCGCGTGCGCGTCCTTTGCCTGCTTGGTTTTATCTTTTAGGCTTTTTATCTCGGCTTTTAGTTTTTTTACCGCGTTCATAGGCTCGGCGCTTTTTAGTTCGGTTTTTAGCTCTTCGATCTCGCCGCGCCAGGTTTTTGCGAGATTTAGCGCGGCCTTAGAGCACACGGCCTCGATCCTGCGTACGCCCGCACTCACGCCGCCTTCTTTGGTGATGAAAAACGCACCGATCTGGCTTAAATTTGCCACGTGCGTACCGCCGCAAAGCTCCTTGCTAATCTCGCCGAAGCTTAGTACGCGCACCTTGTCGGCGTATTTTTCACCAAAAAGAGCAATAGCGCCGCTATTTTTAGCTTCCTCGATATCCATTATCTCCGTTCTCACCTCTATATTTTCGCTAATCGCGGCATTGACGAAATTTTCGATCTTCGTTAGCTCCTCCGCCGTCACGGCCTTTGGATGCGAGAAGTCAAACCTGAGTCTGTTTGCTTCGACGCTAGATCCGGCCTGCGCGATATGCGTTCCCAGAACGCTTCTAAGCGCGGCATGGAGTAGGTGCGTGGCGCTGTGGTGGCGCGCGATCTCGGCTCTTTGCTCGCTTACTTTTAGCTTTACGGTATCGCCGATTTTAAGCTCTTTTTTAACTGCGACGTTTGATAAATTTAGTCCGAAAAACTTCTGCGTATCTAGCACGTCGGCCGCGCCCACGACCACGCCGCTGTCGCCTGCCTGGCCGCCGCTTTGCGCGTAAAAAGGCGTCACGTCAAACATCGCCCAGCCTTGCTCGCCTGCTTTTAAAATTTGAGTTTCTTTGAAATCCTCGTCAAGTAGCGCCAAAACCTTGCTCGTGCGCTCGAGCTCCTCGTAGCCGCTAAATTTGTTTTCGCCAAATTTCTCTAAAAGCGCCTTAAAATCGCCCTTTGCGCTCTTGTCGCCGCTGCCTTTCCAAGCAGCCTTAGCGCGCGCTTTTTGCTCGCTCATTAGCTCGTCAAATTTTGCTTCATCGACTTTGAGTCCTTTTTCGCGTAGCATATCGGCCGTTAGATCTAGCGGAAATCCGAATGTATCGTAAAGCTTAAACGCTGCCTCACCGCTAAAAATATCTTTCGTGCGCGCTAGCTCGCTCTCAAAAAGCTCGAGTCCGCTTGCTATCGTGGCTAAAAACCTCTCTTCTTCGAGCCTGATTTGCTCTTTTACCGCCGCTTTTTTCTCATTTAGGTAGGCGTAGTGGCCGCCCATTAGCTCGCAGACTTTATCGACGAGACGGTACATAAATGGCTCTTTTATACCTAGCAGATATCCGTGCCTGATCGCGCGGCGCAGGATACGGCGAAGCACATAGCCGCGACCCTCTTTGTCAAATGTAGTGCCTTGGGCTAGCAGGAAAGTCACCGAGCGGATGTGGTCGCTGATGACGCGGTAGCTAGCGCCGCTCTCATACACGTACGGCTTGTCGCAAAGCGCTGCTACTTCGTTTATAAGTGGCATAAAAAGCGAGCTGTCGTAGTTGCTAAATTTGCCTTCCATTATCGCCGTGACGCGCTCAAGCCCCATGCCAGTGTCGATACTTGGTTTTGGTAGCGGAGTCAGCTTACCGTCGCTGCTGCGCTCGTACTGCATAAAAACCAGGTTCCAAATTTCAAGAAATCTGTCGCCGTCGCCGCCCATGTAGTCCTCAGGAGTGTTAAAGTGCTCGCCGCCTTGGTCATAAAAGATCTCCGAGCACGGTCCGCAAGGCCCCGTATCGCCCATCTGCCAGAAGTTATCGTTATCGCCGAATCTATAAATGCGCTCTTTTGCGATGTGCTGCTCCCATAGCGCAAACGCCTCGTCGTCGCTCTCGTGAACGGTGACGTAGAGGCGGTCTTTTGGTAGTTTTAGCACCTGCGTCACAAACTCCCACGCATACGCGATCGCGTCTTTTTTGAAGTATTCTCCGAAGCTGAAATTTCCCAGCATCTCAAAAAACGTGTGGTGGCGCGCGGTGTAGCCAACGTTATCTAGGTCGTTGTGCTTGCCGCCTGCGCGGATGCAGGTCTGACAGCTCGTGCGGATCGGCGGAGTAGGGCGCGGCACTTCGCCAGTAAAAATGCTCTTAAACGGTACCATGCCCGCGTTTGTAAAAAGCAGCGTAGCGTCGTTTGGCACTAGCGGCGCAGACGGAATGATCTCATGACCTTTGCTTGCAAAAAAATTTAAATAAGCTTCTCTAATATCCATTGTTTTATTCCTGATTAAAGTTTTAAAATAGGGCTGATTTTAGCATAAATTTAATAAAACTTGTTTGAGGCCCGCTATAAAAAGGCGTCGGTAAAATTTAAAAATCGCTCGCATTATCCGTTTAATTACTATTTTTTACTATAATTGCCTAAAAAACATTAAATTTTGGAAAAAAGATTATGAAAAAACGAGTTGCGATAATAGGATTTGGAAACGACGCAAAGCACTACTATAACGAGCTTCGTCGCTCGGAGCACTTTGAACTGGCGGCGATTTTTGACGGCGTTAAAAATAGCGAAATTTGCGGACGAATTCCTGTTTACGATAATATAAACGACCTTTTGGACTCCGTACGGATCGACGCCTGTCTCTTATACAC
>CAUUAH010000056.1:0-9886 GCA_963542985.1 uncultured Campylobacter sp.
TTTATCCTTTGTATTGATATGGATTTGCGATTATAGCGTCTGACCGATGAAAGTAATATTAATTATTAAAAAAGAAAAATTTATGCTGGAGTGATTTTAGAATGACAAAATATTTAAAATTGGGTGCTAATATTCACGCCGTCAAATTTAAGGAGAGAAAATGAGAAAAATTTTACTTTTAGGAGCGGCGGCGGCGATGGCTTTTGCGGAAATTTCTACGGTTCAAGTTAGTCCCGAGGCGATCAAAAACTACGAGCAAATCGTAGATATCAGGACGCCTGCTGAATGGATGGAAACGGGCGTGATAAAGGGCGCAAAGACTATCACTTTTAACGCAACCGATAAAGAGGGATTTTTGAACGAGCTTAAAGCCAAAGTCGATCTAAAAAAACCGGTCGCACTCATATGCAGAAGTGGACGCAGAAGCGCTGCGGCGGCGATGATGATAGATTCACCGGAACTAAATATAATAAATCTTGACGGCGGCATGGGTAGCCTCATAAATCAAGGCTACGAAACCGTGCCGTATCAAAAATAATCCGCGGTTTTACTTTATAAATTTTGTCCGTCAGGCTTAAATTTACGCTAAATTTTAAGCTTGGCGGAGCTAATCTGTGCTCCACTTGCATGCAAGACGGCGGTAAATTTTAAATTTGTCGCCGTCTTTTTTTACAAATTTAATAGAACAAAACGCATCTACTTTAAATTTTAGCGATCGCAAATTTAACCAAAATTAACCAAAATTTACGCCAAAAATAGTCTCGGCTTTAGCTTTAGCAGGCAAACGTACGCCGCCAGCGCGCTTTGCTCTCTTATGTAGTTGCGGTCGCCGTTTAAATTTAGCCTCTCGATCATGCACTCGCCGTCTTTAGCGCACGCTCCCACAAATACCGTTCCCACAGGCTTTGCCTCGCTACCGCCGTCAGGTCCCGCAATCCCGCTGATAGCTAGCGAAAAGTCCGATTCGCTCGCCTTTAGCGCGCCTTTTAGCATCGCCATTACGCACTGCTCGCTCACCGCGCCGTAGGTTTGTAAAATCTCATCGCTAACGCCCAGCCAGTCGCGTTTCATCTCGTTTGCATAGGTCACTAGCGAGCCGTTAAACGCCGCCGAAACTCCAGCAAAAGCGCCAAATTTAGCCGCGGCAAGCCCGGCCGTGCAAGACTCGGCAAATGTAAGCTTTAGCCCGCTTGCTATAAGTGTGCTCGCAACGTGACGAAAAACATCCTCGCCCTCAAAAAATTTGCCCGAAAAGAGATTTTTCGCACCGTTTATAAAGCCGCTCGTTTGGCCGAATTTGTTTGCTTCAACTCTGATTAGCGCCAAATTTGATAAAATTTGAGACGAATAAATCTGCACTTCGTAAGTTTTTGCCAGCGGTTCGAGTAAGATTTTCGCACTCTCCTCGTCGATATCGACCAGGTGAAAGTAGCCGAAATCTCGCTGCGTTTTGATCTCGATAATAGGCAATTTTTGATTCGCGTCAGCCTTTAGTAAATTTACGTAAGTTTGATTTAGTTTGATCAAAAAGCCCTCGTCGCTAAATTTTTCAGCCCTGCTGGGAGCTAGCATTTGCGGGGATTTTAGCTCCAAAATATCGCCGCTTAACGTAGCTAAAATTTTTGCCGCGACGGAGCAGTTTTGGCTCGACGCGTAGATGCAAAGACCGTCCGAGCGCGCGCAAAGATGCTCGATGATAAACGGCAGCTCCTTGTCGCTGCGACTAACGAATCTAAACTCGCCCAGCTCGCCGAAATGCCGCTTGTAAGCGCAAAAAATATAATCTAAAAAAGGCGCGTTTACGCCGATATCTTCGCCGATGATCAGTAGTGCGTTTTTCACTGTTTTCTCCTTTAAAAGCTAAAAATATCTTACATAAATTTAGCTTAAAATAGCGTTTTTTCAGTAGCATTTAATCGCCGTTTGGATAAAATCTACCAATTTTTTACTTCAAGGCGAACCTATGGATTACAAAGATACGTTATTACTTCCAAACACCGAATTTCCCATGCGCGGCAACCTGCCCGAAAACGAACCCAAACGCTTAAAATCGTGGTTTGACGATAGAAAAATCTACGAAAAAATGAAAGCCAAAAGGCAAAAAGCCGCTAAAAGCTTCACTCTGCACGACGGCCCTCCCTACGCCAACGGCAACATCCACATCGGACACGCGCTAAACAAAACCCTAAAAGACATCATCTTAAAAACACACTATTTCTTCGGCGAAAACGTGAGATTTACGCCCGGCTGGGACTGCCACGGACTACCGATCGAGCAGCAAGTCGAAGTAAAACTGGGCGAGAAGAAAAAAAGCCTCAGCAAAACGCAAATCCGCGAGCTTTGCCGCGAGCACGCCAGAGAGTTTATCGAGGTACAAAAGGAGAGCTTTAAACAGCTAGGCGTCGCTAGCGACTGGGACGACCCGTATCTGACGATGAAATTTAAATTTGAAGCAGAAATTTACAAAACGCTTTGCAAGGTCGCCAAACGCGGACTTTTGATCGAGCGAAGCAAGCCGGTGTACTGGAGCTGGGCGGCCAGAAGCGCTCTAGCCGAAGCCGAGGTCGAGTACGAAGACAAGGAAGACTACAGCATCTACGTAGCCTTTAAGCTAGGCGAAGAAGCCGCCGCAAAAATCGGCGCAAAAGACGCTCGCGCGGTCATCTGGACGACTACGCCTTGGACGCTGCCGGCAAACCAAGCCATCTCGCTAAACCCTAACGAAATTTACGTTTTAACGGCTGAAAATTTGATATTTGCCAAAGAGATGCTTGGCGAGCTTGAAAAAGAAGGACTAACTAAGGGCGAAATTTTAAAAGAATTCGCCGCCGCTGAGCTTGAAAACCTGCACGCTATAAATCCGCTAAACGGTAGAAAATCGCTATTTATCCTAGGCGATCACGTCACGATGGACGGCGGTACGGGTCTAGTACATACCGCTCCCGGTCACGGCGAGGACGACTACCACGTGAGCCTAAAATACGGCATCGAAGTCATAATGCCGGTCGATGAAGGCGGCCTATACGACGAGGCGCTAAAGACGAAAAAGTTATTCCCCGAGGACGTAGTAGACGAGCTAATCGGCATGCATATCTTTAAAGCCAACGAGAAAATTTTAGAGCTTCTAGGCTCAAATTTGCTAAAAGTTAATAAATTCGTCCACTCGTATCCGTTTTGCTGGAGGACGCATAAGCCGGTTATCTACCGCGCTACCAAGCAGTGGTTTATCGCGATGGACGAGCCGAAAATCGAGGGCAAAACGCTGCGAGAAGTCGCGCTAAAAGAGCTTGAAAACGTCAAATTTTACCCTGCAAGCGGCGTAAAAAGGATAGGCTCGATGATAGAAAATCGTCCCGACTGGTGCATCTCTCGCCAACGCGACTGGGGCGTGCCGATAGCGTTTTTTAGACTTAAGGATACCAAAGAGCCGATATTTGACGATGAAATTTTAGATAACGTCGCAGCGATATTTGAGCAAAAAGGCGCGGACGCGTGGTGGGACAGCGAGATAAAAGATCTCTTGCCGGCAAACTGCAAATACGATCCGCAAAATTTAGAAAAAGTGATGGATATCCTGGATGTCTGGTTTGACAGCGGCTCGACGTGGGCTGCTGTGCTAAAAAGCGGCGACTACGATGCGGGCAGCTATCCTGCGGATATGTATCTAGAGGGTAGCGATCAGCACAGAGGCTGGTTCCAAAGCTCGCTACTGCTAAGCTGCGCCGCACAAGGACGAGCGCCGTATAGAAGCGTGCTCACGCATGGCTTTACTGTCGATGAAAACGGTCAAAAGATGAGTAAGAGCAAAGGCAACGTCGTGGCTCCGGCGGACGTCGCTAAAACCTACGGCGTGGAAATTTTACGCCTTTGGGTTGCGCTTAGCGACTACTCCAGCGACCTAAAAATCAGCGAAAACATCCTAAAACAAGTAAGCGAGCAGTACCGAAAAATACGCAATACGATAAGATTTTTACTGGCCAACGTAAACGATCTAGAGGATATCGAAACGTCAAATTTCAACATCCTAGACCGCTGGATACTAAGCCGTGCAAAAAAGGCATTCGACGAGGCCGAAACGGCGTTTAGAAACTACGACTTTTCAAAGGGCTTTAGCCTGCTGATGAACTTCCTAAGTGCGGATTTAAGCGGCATATATCTTGATATCTGCAAAGACCGCCTATACTGCGACGCCAAAGACAGCGACACTCGCCGCTCGGCTCAAAGCGCGATGGCGCTAATAACCAGAGCGCTCCTACCGCTCATCGCTCCGACGCTAACATACACCGTGGACGAGGCGATGGACTATGCGCCTAAGATCATAAAAAACGGCGCAACCGACGCCTTTGATCTAGAGTACGCGCCGCTAGATTTTGAGTTTAATGTAGACGACGAGCTGCTAGTGGCTAGCCGCGAGAAGTTTTTCGAGCTAATCGACGTACTCAAAAAAGATAAAAAGATAAAATCGACCCTAGAACTCGTACTACAAACAAGCTCAAATTTGATCCTAAGTGAAGATATAAACGAGATCAGCGACTGGTATATGGTTAGCGACGTCCAAAGCCTGGACGGTAGCGACGGCCTAGCAGAATTTGATGTCGGAAACGATAAATTTAAACTCGTTTTATCGACGCGTCACAAGTGCCCGAGATGTTGGAAATTTACCGCTAAGCACGACGGCGAAACCTGCCCGAGATGCGAAAAGGTACTAAAAAATGTCTGAGCCCATCTCCGCTTGGTTCGTCGCGGCGACCATCGCGGCCATCCTCGCGGTCACAGCCGCAGGTATCGTAGCGGTAATAAAATTTAAGGATAAAAAATGATAACTTTAAAAGAGGCTCTAAAGCTAAGTGCCGGCGAAGTAGCCGAGCTTAGAAACGAGCTGGAAAAGAAAATTTTCGCAGATAGGGAGCTTGGCGCTTACGTCGAGCAGTTGGCAAATTTGCCGCTTGACAAACTGGGTGCTGGCGTACCTATTGCCATAAAAGACAACATCCAGGTAAAAGGCTGGAGCGTAACTAGCGCGTCTAAAATTTTACAAGGCTACATCGCGCCTTATAACGCGACGGTTATAGAAAAGCTGCTAGCGGCGGGCTTAGCGCCGTTTGGCCGCACGAATATGGACGAATTCGCCATGGGTAATACGACCGAAAACAGCTACTACGGTAAAACACTAAATCCCCTAAACCGCGAAAGAGTGCCGGGCGGCAGCTCGGGCGGCTCGGCGGCTGCGGTCGGCGCCGGGCTAGCCGTGGCTGCTCTAGGAAGCGATACGGGCGGCTCGATACGCCAGCCTGCGGCATTTTGCGGCTGCGTAGGGCTAAAGCCGACCTACGGACGCGTGAGCAGATACGGTCTGGGCTCATACTCTAGCTCGCTCGATCAAATCGGCCCGATAACGCAAAACGTCGAGGACGCAGCGATCCTATACGATATCATCGCGGGACACGACGACAAAGACAGCACGAGCGCGGATATCAAATTTGAGAGCGTAGCAGATAAGCTAAACGCGGACAAAAAACTCACTATCTGCGTCATCGAAAACTACATAAACGAAGCCTCGGAAGAGACTAAAAAAGCGCTTTTAAAAGCGGTCGATGTTTTAAAAACCGCAGGCCACAAGATAATCTATAAAAATTTAGAAAACTCAAAATGCGACATCGCGACCTACTACATCATCGCCACGGCCGAAGCCAGCGCAAATCTTAGCCGCTTTGACGGCATAAGATACGGACGCAGAGCCGAAGCTAAAAATTTAAAAGAACTCTACATCAACTCGCGCTCGGAAGGGTTCGGCGAAGAGGTAAAAAAGAGAATTTTACTCGGTACTTTCGTGCTTAGCAGTGGATACTACGATGCATACTACATCAAAGCGCAAAAAGCTCGCGCCCACACTAAGGCCAAGTATGAGCGAATTTTGAGCGAATGCGACCTCATTTTGATGCCTGTCGCCCCTAGCACGGCGTATAAATTCGGCGAACTAAAAAACCCGCTAGATTCATATCTATCAGACATCTATACGATCAGCGTAAATTTAGCCGGCTTGCCTGCCATCTCGGTTCCGGTAGCAAAAGACGCAGACGGCCTAAACGTCTCTGCTCAGCTCATCGCAAAGGCGTGGGACGAAAAAACGCTGCTAGAAGGCGCGCTCAGTTTAGAAAACTCTATAAAAGGATAAACGCATGAAGATAGTTACGAAGGCTCTCACCTTTGACGACGTTTTGCTCGTCCCGCAGTACTCCGAAATTTTGCCTAAACAAGTAGATATAAAAACGCGCTTTAGCAGAAACGTGGAGCTAAATATCCCGATCGTATCGGCTGCGATGGACACCGTCACCGAGCACCGCGCGGCGATCATGATGGCGCGCCTGGGCGGTATCGGCGTCATACATAAAAATATGGACATACAAAGCCAGGTCAAAGAGGTTCGCCGCGTGAAAAAAAGCGAAAGCGGCGTGATCATCGATCCTATCTCCATCTCGCCAAACGCTAGCGTGGGCTCCGCGCTTGATATGATGGCCGATCTGCATATCTCGGGCGTTCCCGTCGTAGATGAGGAAAATAAACTAATAGGAATCCTAACCAACCGCGATTTGAGATTTGAAAACGACAGAAGCGTCCTCGTAAAAGACAGAATGACCAAAGCTCCACTAATCACCGCTCCAAAGGGCTGCACGCTAGACGACGCGGAGAAAATTTTCTCTCAAAACCGCGTAGAAAAACTACCTATCGTCGATAAAGAAGGCCACCTAGAGGGACTCATAACCATAAAAGATCTAAAAAAACGCAAAGAGTATCCAAACGCAAACAAAGACGCCTACGGCAGACTCCGCGTAGCAGCAGCCATCGGCGTAGGTCAAATGGATAGAGCAAAAGCTCTAGTAGAAGCTGGCGTTGACGTCATCGTCATAGACTCCGCTCACGGCCACTCAAAAGGCGTACTAGATACATTAAGGCAGGTTAAAGCCGAGCTAAAAGTGGACGTCGTAGCCGGAAATATCGCAAATCCAGCCGCCGTCAAAGACCTAGCAGAAGCCGGCGCCGACGGTATCAAAGTAGGCATAGGACCGGGCTCCATCTGCACCACTCGCGTAGTAGCGGGCGTAGGCGTACCTCAAATTTTCGCCGTCGATAGCTGCTCAGCCGAGGCTGCAAAATACGGTATCCCGGTCATCGCAGACGGCGGACTAAAGTACTCAGGCGACGTAGCCAAAGCCCTAGCCGCAGGCGCTAGCTGCGTGATGGCTGGTAGCTTGCTAGCTGGCTGCGAGGAGACTCCTGGCGAGGTAATAACATTCCAAGGACGCCAGTATAAAGTCTACCGCGGCATGGGAAGTATCGGCGCGATGACGAAAGGCAGCAGCGATAGATATTTCCAAGAAGGCACCGCACAAGACAAGCTCGTACCAGAAGGCATCGAGGGCCGCGTGCCGTTTGCCGGCAGCATAAAAGAGGTCGTACACCAGCTAATTGGCGGGCTACGAAGCGCGATGGGCTATATGGGCTCGAAAGATATCAAAACACTTCAGGAAAAAGCCCAGTTTGTCGAGATCACGAGCGCTGGACTAAAAGAGAGCCACGTCCACGACGTCGTCATCACGCAAGAAGCCCCTAACTACAAAGTCAATTAGTGCTAAATTTAAAAACCGGCAAAGTAAAATTTGATGAGCCGCTCTATCTAGAGAGTGGCCGAATTTTACCCGAATTTGAGCTAGCTTACGAAACATACGGCGAGCTAAACGAGGATAAAAGCAATGTCATAGTCGTCTGCCACGCGCTAACCGGTAGCCACCACGCCGCGGGCAGGTATGAAAACGAACAGAAATTCGGCTGGTGGGACGCGCTGGTTGGCGAGGGCAAGGGCATAGATACGAGTAAATTTTTCGTCATCTGCGTAAATATCCTCGGCTCAAATTTCGGCTCGACAAATCCCTTAAGTATCGAAAAAAGCACGGGCAAGCAGTATCGTTTGCGCTTTCCGGTGCTAACCATCAGTGACGTCGTAAAGGCGCAGATGAGGCTTTTTGAGCACTTAGGTATCGAGCGCGCGCATGCGGTCGTGGGCGGTAGCCTAGGCGGTATGCAGGCGCTTTGTTTTGCGATCGAGTTTCCAAATTTCGCCAAAAACGTCATCATCCTAGCCAGCACTTATCAGAGTAAAGCCTGGGCGATCGCGTTTAACAAAATCGCGATCGAGGGCATCCTGCGCGATCCGGGTTTTAAAGACGGGCAATACGACGAAAACGACATCGCCGCGCAGGGACTAACCGGCATGGCGCTAGGGCGTATGGCGGGGCACATCAGCTTTCTCTCGCCTAGCTCCATGGACTCCAAATTCGGCCGCAACTACGTCGAAACCGACGGCCTTTACGAGCTTACGGGGCGGTTTCAGGTCGATCGCTATATGGAGTACAACGGCCACGGCTTTCCTAAGCGCTTTGACCCGCTGAGCTACCTTTACATCGTAAAGATGATGAATATCTTTGACTGCACGCGCCACTACGACGACCTCGCACACGCTCTTTTGCCTATTTGCGCCAAGGTTACGCTGGTCGCATTTAGCGGCGATATGCTATTTCCGCCAAGCTGCATGCGCGAGATGCACGAGACGCTGCAGGGTATTGGCAAGGCGTGCGACTACCACGAGATAGACAGCGACTACGGCCACGACGCGTTTTTGGTCGAAGTAGATAAATTTGAAAAAATCATAAAAAAGGTTTTAGATGAGTGAAAATTTAAGCGAGGATTTTGAGAGCAAACTCGCCAAAGCAAATGAAATTTTAAAACAGCTAGGCGATGAAAATTTAAGCCTAGAGCAAAGCGTCAAGCTGCATAAAGAGGGCAAGAAGCTGCTCAAGGAGGCAGACAAAATCCTGCAAAACGCAAAGCTAGTGGTAAAGGATGCAGACGATGAGTAGCGCAGCCGTTTGCGCCCTGCAGCTACCCACTCAGCCCATGAGCGAGTCGAGGCTGGATTATTATTTTAGGATTTGCGCGGATGAGGGCGCTAGGCTCGTGGTACTCGGAGAATACGTGCTAAATAGCTTTTTTAAAGAGCTAGAACTCATGCCAAAAAGCCTCATCAAGGAGCAAAGCGAGCGCAAAAAGCACGCGCTTGCCGCGATGGCGCAAAAATACAATCTAGAAATCCTAGCCCCGCTCGTACTACCCAAAAGCAAAGGTTTCATCAAGGTCGCGGCGAGATTTAGTCCCGCGTCGTCGCGCTTTTACGAGCAGCAGATTCTGATGCCCTACCCGCACTGGAACGAGGCGAAATTTTTTGCCAACAAGGCTGAAGGCGAGCTAAATTTGCCCGTCTTTAGCTACGAAAAATTTAAAATCGGCGCGATGTTTGGCTTTGAGGCGCATTTTGACGCGGCATGGGCGTATATGGTGCGCAAGAAAGTCGATGCCGTCATAGTTCCCACCGCGTGCACGTTTTTTAGCGAGTCGCGCTGGGAGGAGCTGCTAAAAACCCGCGCCTTTACGAACAACATCTACGTCCTGCGCGTAAACCGCGTCGGCAATCATAAGGCCGCTAGCGGCGAACAGTGGAGCTTTTACGGCGATTCGATGCTTATTAGCCCCTTTGGCGAGGTGGTTTCGCGTCTAGGAAAAAACGAAGAGATGATGGTAGCAAAGCTCGAAAAAACAGAGCTCGCGAAGGCCAGACATCTATGGGGATTTTCTCAAATTTTACATAAAAGACTAGGCTAAATTTAGCTTTCAGGCGGCAAATGTATTCAAATTTGCCGTCATTTTATCTGCAAATTTTGCCGATTTGCTAATTTTACCCCGCCCTCAAATTTTATATTATCGCCGAAATTTGATCAAATATATTTTTATATCTTTAAATCTAATTCTATGTTGTTTATTTAGTTTGTAAAAC
>CAUUAH010000057.1:0-9868 GCA_963542985.1 uncultured Campylobacter sp.
AGAGACATAGGCTTAATTTATAGCAGCCCTGAGTTAACAAAAAGAGATAATCCTTATCAATAAATCGTCCGAAAATTTTAGCTACAATGACACGTAAATTTACGAAAGGAAGAAAAATGAGTAAAATTTACAATCTAAACGCCGACACGAAAGTGATCGCAAAAAGCGTTGTTAGCAAGAGAATTTTTGATTGTGAGAACGCTCACGTCGACGTGTTTGCTTTTGATGCGGGCGAGGAGCTAGATCACGAGATGCTATTTTGCGATAGTCTCGCGTGGGTCGTAGAGGGCGGCGCGAGCTTGCACTACGGCGAAAAGCAGATGTGCCTAGGCGGCGAACAGGCCTGCCTGATAGAGAAAAAAGTGTGGCGAAAACTAGTTTTCAACGAACCGACGAAATACGTCTCAATCGATTTTAAGGAGGACTTAATGATAGATCATTTACCTAAGGCGGCTATTTTTAGCCTAGTGGATGCGGTCGAATACGAAGAAGGCAAAATCGTGAGCAAAACGCTCGTCAAAAACGAAAGCGGCTCGATGTCGCTACTGTCGTTTTCAAAGGACCAGCAGCTTTCCACTCACGCGGCTCCGGGCGACGCTCTTTTGGTCGCGCTTGATGGCGAGATGAAGCTAACTATCGGCGACGAGCATTTTGATATCAAAAAGGGCGATACTATCGTGCTTCCGGGCAAAATCCCGCACGGACTAAAGATACCGGAAAAATTTAAAATGTTACTCATCGTAACAAAAGATAAGATGTAGAGTTTTGGGGCGATTGCCCCGACTCGTTTAGGAAATATATGGCAAGATTTATAATAGATGACGAAAACATAAGCGTAGATAATCTAGCGACGCTAAAAAAGCTAGGGCAAAAAGATAAAATTTATATCGTAACCAACAATAGACAAAAGCTAAGCATCTCTGTTTTGGCGTGGTTTCTGGCGCGAAAAATCAAAATAAAAATTATACTTTTAGAAAGCGCCCACAAGGACTATGCCGATAAAATAATTACGTTTTTAATGGGCAAACTCTCGCATAAAAAAGACAAAATTTATATAGTCAGCAACGATAAATTTTACGACGACGTGATAGATTTTTTCAATAAGCAAGATAAAAACGGCGGCAAATTTCATAAACTCAAATTTGACCTCAACCGCTCGCACACTGCGCAGCTCATCGAAGAAAATCGAGACGAAATCGCGGTCTTGATACGAAATTCGGGAAGCCTAAGCGAACTTCATATGAAATTTATCTCAAAATTCGGCAGCAAAAACGGCGCGGGCGTGTATAACGCGCTCAAAGAAGACGCGAGGAAAATTTACAAAAAACCCCAAATAGAAAACTCGCAAAAAGGCGAGATAAGGCGTATCGCCGCGCCAAATTCTGCAAAATCACAGACTGCGACAAAAGGCGACGAGCAAAAATTTAATGAGACAGAAAAACTGCAATCAGAGATAAATTTAAGCGGCGAGATTTTGCACGCTCAAAGCACTTTGACAAAAGAGCAAAATTTAGAAGTTGGGTCGCAAATCGATCAAAATTTAGAAAATAGCTCGCAAATCGCTCAAAATTTGGAGCCAGAAAAACTGCAATCTTTAGAGAGAAAAAACAGTTCGGCAGCAATTGAGAAAGTTGAAGTAGATGAGTCAAATTTGAGCGATAAGCTCGATCTTGCCGTGCACCCAAAAAACGTAGAGCAAAATTTGAGTATCGAGGCTTCTAGCGAAAATCTAAATGCGGACGGAAAAGGGCAAAATTTATCAAACAAGCGCTCGCCGCAAAAATCAAAACAAGCTCTCGCGCCGCAAAGCGAAGCAAAAAATAAAGCTGAATATGCGGCAAAAACGCAGCTCTCGCCCAAGATAGACGAGGCTAAAAAGCAAGAGATAAGAAAAATCGCATTTGAGAGTAAAAATTTGGGCGATTTTCACAATGGGCTCGTGAAAAAATACGGCGCAGACGAGGCCGGCAAGCTATATAAAGCACTAAAACAAAAGGCAAAAGAGTACCTAAGTAAGCGCAACGCAGCGAAGTAAAATTTGCGTTTTGTGTGCGGCTTTTGAAATTTGAGGATTTGCGGTAAAATTCGGACGCAAAATCATAAATTTAAGGGCGAAAATGATCTATCTAGTCGGGTCAAATTTGGAATTTGAAGGCGTAAAGACGCTGGTTTTAAACGAGATCAAAATTAATAAATTTAGCGTAAATTTGGCCGAATTTGACGCGCTGGTTTTGACCTCCAAAAACTCCGTAAACGCACTAAGATTTAATCAAATTTCGCCTGCAGATTTGCAAATTTACTCCATCGGCGAAGGCACTAGCCGAGCGGCTAGCGGGTTTGGCTTCGCTCGAATTTACACCGCAAAAAACGCGCACGGAAACGACTTTGCTGCCGAGATCGCACCGCTTTTATGGGGTAAAGAAACGCTGTTTTTAAGAGCGTGCGAGACGGCTTCGAGCGTTGGTGAAATTTTACGAGAAAGCGGCGTAAATTTGACGCAAATAATCGCTTACGAAAACGTTTTTAAACCGCTTTGCGAGGAGCAAAAACCGCCTAAAAACTCAGCGATTATTTTTACGGCTCCCTCGGCGGTGCGAAATTTTACTCGAAATTTTGGCTGGGATGATAGCTATAAAGCCGTCGCTATCGGGTTTACGACGGCAAAAGAGCTAGAAATTTTTACCTCGCCAGCAGTGAGCGCTCAGCAAAATATAAATTCCTGCGTAAGCCTCGCAAAAACGCTACTTTAAGCTAAAATTTTATATAATAACCTTGCCTGAGTGATTTGGCAGCGTATTTTTACAGGGTCCAACACATTAGTATCGGCGAAGATGTGCGGAACTGTGTGACGTGGCTTCGTTTGAGCGTGCGAGCGCGAGAAGTTGCGACCTAAAGGAACCGCCTATTTGCAAGGTTGGCTTTGAATTTTCGGGCCACTTATATGCGCACCGCTCACTTGGGTTTTTATTTTTGGAGAAATTATGAAAATTTTGATAATCGGAAGCGGCGGGCGCGAATACTCAATAGCTCTAAAACTTCAAGAATCACGCAAACACGAGCTTTTCTTTGCTCCAGGAAACGGAGCCACCTCAAAACTCGGCACAAATCTAAAAATCAAAGACTATAATCAGCTCGCAGAATTTGCCGGGACGGAGCAGATAGAACTAACGATCGTCGGCCCCGAAGCGCCGCTAAGTGATGGCGTCGTGGATATCTTTAAGGCGCAAAATTTAAATATTTTCGGACCGAGCAAGGCTGCGGCTAGACTCGAGGGTAGCAAAGCGTTTATGAAGGACTTTTTAGCTAGAAACGCTATCCGAACCGCTGCTTATCTAAATACCGACGATTACGATGCTGCGGCTAAATTTATAGACTCTCTTACCGCTCCCGTCGTCGTTAAGGCCGACGGACTGTGCGCGGGCAAAGGCGTGATAATCGTGCAAAGCCGCGATGAAGCAAAGGCTGCTGCTCGTGATATGCTAAGTGGCGAGAGCTTTGGCGAGGCGGGCAAACGCGTGGTCGTGGAGGAGTTTTTAGATGGATTTGAGCTTAGCTTTTTTGCGATTTGCGACGGCGAAAATTTCGTCAGCCTGCCCGTAGCGCAAGATCATAAGCGCCTAAAAGACAACGACGAGGGGCCAAATACCGGCGGTATGGGTGCGTACGCTCCTAGTCTGCTAGCAAGTCCCGAGCTAATAAAACAGGTCGAAGAAGAGGTCGTAAAACCGACGCTAAAAGGTATGAAATCCGAGGGAAATCCTTTCTGCGGCGTGCTTTTTGTAGGGCTTATGGTGGTTAAGGGCGTGCCGTACGTGCTCGAGTTTAACGTGCGTTTCGGCGATCCGGAGTGCGAAGTACTAATGCCGCTGATCGACGGCGATCTGGGTGAAATTTTACTAAACGCGGCGAAAGGCGATCTAAAATCCGTAAAACTAAAGGACGAATTTGCCGTAGGCGTAGTGATGGCTAGTAAAAACTATCCTTTTTCAAGCTCGCCTAGGGCTAAAATCAGCGTAAAAAACGTGCCTGAAAACTCGCACATAGCATACGCAGGCGTGAGTGAGCAGGGTGGCGAGATCTATGCTAACGGCGGACGAGTACTCGTGTGCGTGGGACTTGGTAAAAGCATAAAACAAGCGCAGCAAAAGGCCTATGAACTTTGCGAAAACGTAGAATTTGACGGTGTGCAATACCGAAAAGATATCGCCTGGCAGATGTTAAAAGGGCGCGAATGAGCAGGAGCGTCGTGGATAAGCTCGAAAACGAAAACATCACGCTCGCTAGCGTCGGTAAAAGAGCCGTCGCGTGGGGGATAGATAAGTTTTTAATCTCGTTTTTGTTTTATGCCGTTTACTACGAGAAATTTGACGGGCTGGACTACGAGCAAATCAGTGCGCTAGCTATGGAAATGATACCGCAGATAGTCTTGCTTGAGGTTATTTACCAGACGTTTTTTACGTGGTATTGCGGCGCTAGCATCGGCAAGGTCGCGATGAAGATTGTGTGCGTGGATATCGATCTGCTTGATAAGCCGGGCTTGCTAAATTCTCTCACTCGCTCTTTGGTGCGCATTATCAGCGAAAACGCGTTTTTCCTAGGTTTTGCATGGGCGTTTTCAAATCCATTATTTCAAACGTGGCAAGATAAGGCCGCGAAAACGGTAGTTATAAATGTTTACTAGAATTTTTTTGACGCTTATTTTCGGGGCTTTTAGTTGCTATGCAGTTCAAAATTTCGAGCTTTTAGCCGATGACGTAAAGCGCGACAACGGCGTTGTTACCGCGGATAAAAACGTGCTTGTTTATTCGCAAGATTATTTGATGAGCGCGGATAGAGCCGTTTACGATCAGCAAAAAGAGATTTTGGAGCTTTTCGGTAACGTAAATTTGATAAGAAATAAAGACGAAATCTCGCGCTGCTCGTACGCAAAGATCGATCTAAATAGCAAAGATAGTAACTACGAGACGCTATTTATGATGAACCGCGACATGGAAGTATGGATGCAAAGCGATGAGAGCAACAGTACGTCCGAATTTTACAGAGTAAACGGCGCGGTCGTATCGAGCTGCAACGTCCAAGACCCCGACTGGAAGATCAAATTTAGCAGCGGTAAGCTAAACCGAGAGAGTAAATTTTTACACCTTTTTAATCCCGTGTTTTACGTAGGAAATGTCCCTGTGTTTTATCTGCCGTATTTTGGCTTTTCTACAGACACTCGCAGACGCACAGGCCTTTTACCGCCTGAGTTTGGTTACGGCAAAAACGACGGATTTTACTACAAACAACCGATCTATATCGCCGAATACGACAGCTGGGACTTACAGTTTGATCCGCAAATTCGCACTAGACGCGGTACGGGCATCTACGGCACGTTTAGATTTGCCGATTCGCCTTATTCTAAGGGTTCGGTGACACTTGGTGCATTTAGAGATACCGAGGGCTACCGACAAAGACAGATCGAGAAAAACTCGCTAAGACTCCCGTTAAAAAATAAAACGCACAAGGGTGCTGACGTAAAATATGAGCGCGATAGGCTCGTTAAGCACCTGATAAACAAGGATTTGCAAGAGGGCTTGTGGCTCGATGCGACGGCTCTAAACGATATCGACTATATAAATTTGAAAAAACGAGGCTCGGGTAGCGACGATAACTCTCTTGTTACCTCAAAACTAAACTATTTTCTAAGTAGCGACAAGCACTATTTCGGCGCATATGCTAGGTACTATACGGATACCTCAAAAATCGGTAGTCCGAACGAAAACAAAGATACGCTTCAAGAGTATCCGAGCTTTCAGTATCATAAATTTACCGACAACTTCATCTTGCCGAACGTGCTTTATTCTGTCGATCTCTACTCGCATAACTACACGAGAAAAATCGGCGTAAAAGCGACGCAGTACGAATTTAACCTACCGGTTTCCTTTCATTTGCCTTTAGCGGACGATTATCTTAAATTTTCATATTATCACTATTTATACGCTACTCGCGTGGACTATGCAAACAAAATGTACCGCCCGACCGGAGATGAGGATAAGAGCGCAAACTACATAGAAAACTACCACAAACTCTCGCTCTACACCGACCTAGCTAAGGCTTACGAGAGCTTCTATCATAGTTTAAATTTGGGCGTGGATTACGTAGTTAAAGCTTATAATGAAGGCGACCTGCCAGATAGATATGAGACAGCCGAAGACGATGGCAACGTATACGTTTACGACATGCTAGGACGAAAATATCAGAGCTTCATTAACCCTCAGCACACTAGAGACGAGGTTTCGGCCAGAGCGACGCAGTATTTCTTTAACGAAGAAGGAAGGAAATTCTTGCGCCATACGATTTCGCAGGGTTATTACACCAAAGAGAACAAGCGCTCAAATTTGAAAAATATCATCGGCTGGCATCCGCTACCGAATTTGTCTTTTTACAACAGACTTGAGTATTCGCACGTAAATAAATACTTTGAAAAAGTCCAAAGTGGCGCGAGCTATACGCACGATAAATTCGGCGCTAGCCTCTGGCACACGATGCAAAGAAAAAATGCGCAGGAAAAACAAAACTACTTGCACCTAAACGGTTACGTGGAGCTTCCGTATAACTATAGACTATTTAGCGGTACTCAGTACGACCTCGAGCGCGACTATAACAAACAGTGGCAGCTAGGCGTCTCTCACCGCAGAAAGTGCTGGAACTACACCTTTGTCTATGAAGAAGAGCTTGAACCGATTACGACTACGAGTGGAACAGCTGCCAAAAAATCAAGAGGCGTTTACTTCTTTATAAATTTCTATCCAATGGGCGGCGTGCATTACGACTTTTCAGTAGGTCAGACAACGCAGGGTAATTAATGGGCAACTACGAAGACTTTATGTTTGAAAATCAGCTCGAGGCGGCCGAAAAACTGCTTGAAATTTTGCCCAAAAAAGAGCTGGTTGCGGGCGAATATCTGATGATATGCAGCTCTATAGACTCTGTCATCATGGTCGATAGCGTAGCTCGCGGGCTAAATTTGAGCTACGAGATTTTATTTTGCGAGCGCATTTTTGCGCCCAATAACCCCGAGTGCGAAATCGCGATGGTTAGCGAAAAGGACGACGTGGTGCTAAACGACGAGCTGATTCGGAGCTTTGGTATTAGCTACGACTTCGTTTACGGCGAGGCTGACCGTAAGTACGACGAAAAAATCCTAAAAAACGTCTATAAATTTAGAAAAGGCAATCTCATCGGCGATCTAAAGGATAGAAATATCCTACTCATCGATGAGGGCTGCGAGACGGGCCTTACGGCGCTAACCTGCCTAAAAACGCTCATCCACGAGCGGGTAAAATCAGTCACCTACGCCACGCCGCTCATCGCTACCGACGTCGCCGCAGCTATCGCACCGCTAGTGGATGAAATTTACGCCGTGCACAAGATCGCAAATTTTATCGAGGTGGATTTTTACTACGAAAACAAAATCGAACCAAAACCAGAAACCGTGCTTTCCATATTAGAGGAGAGTCCATTTTATATACCATTACAAAAACAAGGAGATATCAGGACATGCAGTATTCAATAGAAGTCAATAATCAAGTTGAAATTTATGATATAAACAAGGTCGCCAAGCAAGCTAGCGGCGCGGTGCTTTTGCGCGTGAAAAATACCGTCGTTTTAGCCACCGTCGCTCGCGAGGACACGCAAGTTAGCGAGGATTTTTTACCGCTAACGGTGCAATACATCGAAAAAACGTACGCAGCGGGCAGGATTCCGGGCGGATACGTAAAAAGAGAGACTAAACCGGGGGATTTTGAGACGCTAACTTCGCGCATCATCGACCGCTCGCTACGTCCGCTCTTTCCAAAGGGTTACGCATATCCGACGCAAATCGTCGTTATGGTGTTATCTTGCGATCCTGAGGTTGATTTGCAAGTTGTCGGTCTAAATGCCGCTTCGGTCGCGCTTTATCTTAGCGACATCCCGGTAAATGCGCCTGTTTGCGGCGTGCGCGTGGGATATATTGATAATAAATTCGTAATCAATCCTAGCAACTCCGAGCTAAAAAGCTCTGCACTTGATCTCTATGTTGCGGGCGTTAAAGACGAACTTTTGATGATCGAGATGAGAAGTATCGCGACTGAAAAAGACGAGATAATGCCTATCGCGCTAGATCCTATGATGGATCCAAATTTGGGCGGCGGCGTGATAGCGATGCAGGATATGAATGAATTTAGCGAAGATCTCATCGTGGAGGCGATCGCAGAAGCTGGCAAAGCAATACTTCGCGCCTCAAACGCCTACGAGGAGGCGTTTAGTCAGCATAAAAAAGAGAACGCGCAGCTCGAGTTAAAACCCGAGATTGAAAACGAGAGCGTTGCCGTTTATCTAAACGAATTTTATAAAAATGACGTAAAAGCCGCGATAAATCAGATGGCTAAAAGCGAGCGCGCCAGCGAGCTAACAAAGATCGCCAAGCAAATTTTGACCGACGAAGTAGCGCAAAAAGAGGGCTGGGAGGAGGAGGTCGTCTCTAACGTCCTAGCTAAATTTAAGAAAAAAATCGTCCGCGAGCAGATCATAAACGAGGGCGTACGCGCCGACGGCAGAGGGCTCAAGGAGGTCCGCCCGATCAGCATCGAGACGAATATCCTGCCAAATGCTCACGGCAGTTGTCTCTTTACTCGCGGTCAGACGCAAGCTCTCGTGGTGGCAACTTTAGGCACCGACGGCGACGCGCAGATGTATGATATGCTAACGGAAAAAGGTGCCGTGACGGATAAATTTATGTTTAACTACAACTTCCCCGGCTTTAGCGTCGGCGAAGCTAGTCCGCTAAAGGCTCCGGGTAGACGTGAGCTAGGACACGGCAACCTCGCTAAACGTGCTCTTGCGCCTAGCATCGACGTAAATTCGCCTTATACCATTAGACTTGTTTCTGAAATTTTAGAAAGTAACGGCTCTAGCTCGATGGCTAGCGTTTGCGGTGGCTCTTTAGCACTAAGGGCTGCGGGCGTTGATACGCCAAAACTAGTAGCTGGCGTTGCGATGGGGTTAATTTTCGAGGGCGAGAAACACGCCGTATTAACCGACATCATGGGGCTAGAGGATCACGACGGCGATATGGACTTTAAAGTCGCAGGTAGCAAAGACGGCATAACTGCGCTTCAGATGGATATAAAGCTGGGCGGTATCAGCCTTGACGTGCTTAAAGAGGCGCTTTTACAGGCGCGCGAGGGCAGACTGCATATATTAAATTTGATGGAAAAAGCAAATGAAAATATCTCCGTCAACGAAGACATACTGCCTAAACTAGAGCTCTTTAGCGTGGATCCGGGCAAGATCGTTGACATCATCGGGCAAGCTGGCAAAACGATAAAAGAGATCATAGAGAAATTTGACGTCGCCATAGACCTAGACCGAGAAAAAGGCGAGGTAAAGATCGCCGGCGCGCAAAAATCAAGCGTTGATGCGGCTAAGGACTACATCATCCAAATCGTTTCAAAAGATAACGGCAAGGGCTTTGGCGGCAAAAGAGGCGGTAAAGACAGCAAGCCTCACAAGACGCCTGAGTTTAATATCGGAGACGAATTTGAGGGCGAGGTAAAAAGCGTGGTAGAATTTGGCGCCTTTATCGGGCTTCCTGGCGGCGTGGACGGACTTTTGCATATCTCAAAAATCAAAACTCCTCTAAAAGCCGGCGATAAGGTCAAAGTAAAAATCAGCGAGCAAAAAGGGCACAAAATTTCCCTTTCTCTAGCGCAATAAATTTAAAGGAGAACCGATGCAGTATAAAAAAATATTTTTCCCAATCGGCGCGGGCGACGACGTAAAAGAGCGTATCAGAGGAGCTTTGCTGGTCGCTAGGCATTTTAATAGCCACATCGAGATTTTGGCT
>CAUUAH010000058.1:0-9856 GCA_963542985.1 uncultured Campylobacter sp.
TACACGCGTAAGATCGTCGGCAGCGTCAGATGTGTATAAGAGACAGGATAAGCTTAAAGAAAATTTTAACGCCAAAGAACGCATCGAAGCGCTCAAAAAAGAGATCAGCGACTTTGAAAAACGAACCGAGGAGAAGCTAAGCGAGATAAATGCGAGCGAGATCGGCGAAAACCTCAAAGCAAAATCAAAAGAACTAGGCGAAAAGCTCTACAAAGCCGCCGAAAATCTCATAAAAACTGCCAAAGAAAAGATCGGCAAAAAAGAGGATGAGAAAAAGGACGAGTGAGCTAAGCTCGGGCGCATTTGCTTAAATTTGCGCCCGGATTTTACTTACCTGCTACAAACGGCGGTAAATTTGCGCTCAAATTTGACTCCGCCAAAACGCCGCGAAGTCAAATTTAACCCCAAAGGATCAAAAATGAGTATAACTTTTTTCGTTAAAAACAAAAAGAAGTTTCTAGTCGGCCTTGCGCCCGTGATGAGCGTGGAGGAGGCGCTGCGACTGGTGCCGAATTTATCGCAGTTTAACGCCGATGAAGACGACGAGGAGTTTGACGCAGATAGCTTTTATGGCGCAAAGCTTGATGAGTTTGACTGCCTAGTTGCCGGCACGGACGGGCTTAGCGGACGCGGCTTTGAGATCGGATACGAAGACGGCGCCTATAACGTCCGCATCGGCACGCCAAGCACCCGCACGGACTGGAAAATCGCGTTAGAGTACCTAAAAAACCTAGCCCTAAAAATGGACAGCGAGATCGTGAGCGAGGACGGGGAGAAATTTAGCGCACAAAATATCGAGGGCTTTGACTTCGAGCACGATATACGCGCGGGGCTGGAGGCGATAGAGCAAAATTTGCAAAAAGAGGCGCAAATCAGCACTATTTACGGCACGCGAAACGAAGTGTCGTTTGATAAAAAGATCATAGCTCACATCCTAGGCGCGAAGGATCCCGCGGGCGAATTTAGCAAATTTGTAACCGATATCCAAAATTTGGATGCGTATTTTGCAAATCAGATGTTTTTCCGCAGGAACGATAGCGGCGAGATCATCGGGCAGTACGTCCTGTCGCAAGGCGTCGTTACCGTGCTGCCGTATGAGCCTAGCGTGGAGTATAAAAATTTGCAAATGCTGGGCGATGAGAAAGTCGCGCGCTGGTCGGTCGCGATATTTGGCGGAGAGGGCGACGACGAGGAAAAATACGGGATCCTAGCGACGCTGAAATATGAAAATTTCATCCAAAATTTGCCAAAAGAAAAGTACAAATTTATCGACGCGAAAAATATCGTCGTAAGCGCGTTTAGCAAGGCAGAATTTGACGCGCTAATCGCAAAATGCGGCGAAGAGGGGCTGGCGGACTAAGCGGCTTGCTTGGCTATAAATCGCTGCCGCCGTGCGGTAAATTTAACGGCATAGTTAAATTTATGGCCGAAATTTACCCACCTTTTTGCTCTGAAACGAAGCCAAATTTGACGCAAGATAGATCAAATTTGGCGTCAAATTTAAAACTCCGCAAGGCTGTAAATTTAACCGCAAACCCAAAATATTGACTTGCGCCGTACCTTTAGATAAAATCAAGCGCAAAAATCAAAAGAGATCAAAAATGCGAAAAATTTTCCTGCCGCTTTTATGCGCCTTTATGCTAGGCGGATGCACTACGTACGGCATCGGCCCCTCTAATATATTTCTAGAAAACAAAGAACTAACTCAGCTAAAAGGCCGCCATATCCTAGATATGGAAAAATACTCCGGCGGCTGGTCGCACATCGAGATAGGCATGCTCTCAAATAAATTCTATATGCAGCACGAACCGCGCGAAGTACTATCGGTAAATAGATCGTGCAACTTCTGGGGCTGCAGCGTAACGGGTGTGAACTACAGCACCTACGGCTTTGTCTACTTTACTACCGACAAAGACGGCTATATCACGGACTATACCGAGGACGGCGACGCGATAAGAAGCGTCAAGCATAAATTTAAAGACCTGCTAGTACTGGAGAACTAAGATGAAAAAGACGGTAATAACATTATGCGCGTTTGCGATCACTGCGGCGTTTGGGCTCTCTAACGAGGATTACGATAAATTTATAGCGCTAGATGATAGTGGAAAATACAAAGAAGCGTTGGCATTTATCAAGCCAAAGGCCGATAGCGGCGACGCTAGAGCCGTCACGCTCGTAGGCTACCTATACGAGGTGAGGATGTCTAACATCGGCGAAGGCGTAAAGTGGTACAAAAAAGCCATGGGACTAAATGATTCGCTCGCTCACTCGAATATGGCGCGGATCTACTACCGCATGACAGACTATAAGCTAGCCGCGCAGACCCTTGAAAAGGCAAGCAAACTAGGCGACACTGGCGCGGACGCAATGCTAGGAAATATGTATCTAAACGGAATACACTTTAAAAAAGACTACAAAAAAGCGCTCGTCTACATCCAAAAAGCCGTTGCCGATGACGATCCGCAGGCTCTAACCGATCTAGCTATATGCTACGAAAATAGCTACTGCGTCGCAAGGGATATGGATAAAGCCATGGAGTTTTACAAGCGCGGAGCGGCCCAAGGTAACGAATACGCCAAAAGAGCGCTAGAGAGGCTGCAGTAGCCAGTGCATGGCTACCTGAGTTGTGACGATACCGACTTTATCCGTCTGGTAGCGGCGACTCGGGCTATCCGGGAGAATAAATTTAGGCTCGCTTGAGCTCAAATTTTAGTTTTTAGTAAACCGGTCGGTACCCACGATCGGTTTACCGACTTCGCCTCTACCAAATCACTCAAATTTGGGTAAATTTAAAACCCAAGCCGAGTCAAATTTAATAGATAAAAAGCCCCGCGTCTTTTGCCTCTCCGACCTTGTCCGTTTTTACCCATGCCGCGATGTAGATGAAAAACGAGGCCACGAGCAAAAAGAAACCAAATACCGCCAAAACACCGCTCGCCCACAGTAGTTCGCCTGCAAAAAACGTGCAAACATAGACGCGAAAAAGCCCGTTTCTAGTTAGCCTTGCAAGCTCGAAAAAGACCTTGCCCCACACGAATGCGACGTAGCCCAGCAGTAGTAGCGCGATGACGGCGACTAGCTTAGCGAGCGGATGAGCCGCGTCCGCCATATAGGATGCCAGCGTCGCCGTGACGTGAGCGACGAACATCACGATCATCGCCTTGCCGTAGTTTACGTGTAGATCATCGCTGTGAGCGAGCCCGGCGACTCCGCCTAGCGCCGCGTAGGTTAGCAGTGCGGCTGCTATGACGGCGAGATTGTCCGCAATCTGCAGCGCCAGTCCCCCGTAGCTAGCGATAAAGTATGCATAGATCTTGATCACGGCCGGCACGATGCCCGATGCGATACCCAGTATCCTAGCCCGATCAAACGCCGCGCTCTCTTTTAGCGCAACCTTCGTCTCCTTGCTTCTGGTATCCTTTACGGCGCGCTTTTCGCCCTCGTCTGCAATCACAAATACATCTCTCGCAAACGCCCCGTCAGGCCGAAACGCTGCTCGCTCGCCGCCGCTAGGCCGCCCCGAGCGCACGTCCTCAAAGCTAAATTTATAGTATTTCCCGTCATCGCCGATTATCGTCGTTTCGTTTATCGCTACGCCCTTCACCAACTCTCCTTTTTGCGTTTTGCCGTCCTGCTTTAGATTAGCCCGCTCGTTTGCATTTTTAGGGTGCGGGTTTGCCACCCGTCAAATTACGCCGCGCTCCCTAGTCCAGCCAAATTTTACGGTTTAGCCGCAGCTCCTCGACGATACGAAGGAAGCCGCCGATCTCGTCTTTGTAAAATCTATTTGCCCCCTTGCCCACGAGCGGACGGTGTAGATCGGGCTCGAAGTTATCGCGCCCCGTGCGGATCGCCATGCAGATTTTATCGCCTATTAGCACGATGTTTATGGGGCGGTGAAATCTCGTTTTTAGCAGTTTTAAATTTTCCATCAGGCTAGGCGTGAGCGCATATCTAGCCTCGATCTGATCGGTCGTATAGACGCGAAATAGCCGCTCAAACTCCGCGTCGTCCATCCTCGCGCGCTTGCCGCCGTAGTCCTTAAAATCATCCGTCCCGCTGCAAATTTGCGTAACGCCCTTTAAGCGCTTAGGAAAATCCGCGACAAACAAAATCCCCGCAAAAAGTATCCTGTGCGTCTTGTTTCCGTGTAGATCCTCTTTGATGCTTATCGCCTCTACGTCGCTAAATTTTATCCGCACGCCCTCTATCTGCCCGAAAATCAGGTCGTTACCCGAGTATTTGTCGATGTCAAAATCATAAATCATATAAAGATAATCACTCTCTACGTATTCGCCCGGATAATACGTCAGACCGCAGTCCTCCACGATGCTCCTCACGACCTTTCGCTTAAATTTAAACGTAAAGCTATCGGTAAAAATACTCTCAAAAAAATAATACATCGCAGCCCCGCAGACCACAAACGCACCAGCGCTAAGAGCGGCGTTTTGCGCGGCTAGATAAAGTAGCCAAGCCACCGCGGCGGCTACAAAGACGCAGGTGAGCTTTAGCCTAAAAAGCGAACGTAAAACCTTTTGCCGCTCAAGCTCCAGCAAGACCAAATCGTCCATTTTTGCTCCTGTTTTTAATCTAACGCCGTTTTTATAAATTTCGGGCTTTCGTCTTTAAATTTGCGTTTTAAACCGCTTAAATTTAAGCTCTTTTCTGCGGGCGGCGACGCTCAAATTCGGATCAAATTTGCCGCTCAAATTTACCGCCCGCACCGCTTTTGCTTTTAAATTTAACGAACCGACGAAGCCCGTCTGCATTTTCAAGAGTGCAGTTAAACTCTCAAATTTAACGTCAAATTTGACGAAACAAGCGCAAATTTAGCGGTTAAAAAGCTCGTGCACGTCGTGCGGATCGTCTTGACCCTTAGGCACCTCGAAAAACGCCGCCTTATGAAACCTCGCCCAGCTAGCGACGATGTTTGAGGGAAACATCTCCACGGCGTTGTTATAGTCGGTTACTGCGGCGTTGTAGGCGCGGCGCGCGGCAGAGATCTGCTCCTCGATCTCGTTTAGCGTCTTTTGCAGGTGCATAATGTTTTCGTTGGCTTTGAGCTCGGGGTAGTTCTCGACGACGACGTTGAGCTTTGAGATGAGGTTTGACAGCTCGCCGTTTAGCGCAAATCTCTGCTCGTCGCCTGCGGCCTTTTGGATACCGCTTCTAAGCGCGGAGATGTTTTCCAGCAGCTCGCGCTCGTGCGTGATGTACTGCTTGACGGTGGCGACGAGGTTTGGGATGAGGTCAAAGCGCCTTTTTAGCTGCGTATCGACGCCCGATCTTATGTTTGAGACTTGGTTTCGCTTGCCTACTAGCGAGTTGTAGACCGAGATGACGATGAGCGCGAGAACGGCGATGATGCCTAGGACGATGTACATTTTACTCCTTTGATTTAACTTTTGTTTTGATTATATCAAAAAGCTGCTGAAACCGGAAAATTATACTCGTTTTTGCCGCGCTAGATGCTAGGTCGCTCGGGGTTTGCTACCAAAATGCTAAATTTCGCTTGCCCTTGCAAAAGCCGCTTTGCGAGCAAATCTCGGATACAAGGGCTAGCTGCCGTAAAATCAAGACGAGCGGCCGATTTTTGCACTTAAATTTAGGCTTAAAAACGCAAAATACGCTTTTGGATAAACCGTTTGTGCACTTTGCGTTACGGGCGAGTTGAGTCTTATTTTTAAACAAAAATCAAAGCAGATATGCGCAGGCAAAAACGACTCGGCGCAAGGTCATACCGGGCAGCGGCGATGGGCGGGTAAAATCTAGCCTATAAATTTTCGCCTGCACGGGCGATATAGCCCTTTGCCGCGATAAATTCGTATCTTTTTGAGGGTGATTTTACTCGAGCTAACGGCTAAATCATCACAAATTTAGCGCCGTTTAAGCCGAAAGAGCAAAAATAGCGTTTTTAAACATACCAAAAAGAGCGCGAACCCCACTTTCTCGCAGCTTCAGAGTTTTAAGCAGCTAGAGAAAAACTAACATTTTAAACAGCAAAATCGCCGAGCCGTCAAACCTATCCCGCGCGTTTTGCGTTTAGGCAAGGAAATTACCGCTCGCACCCTACGCGAAATTTAGCTGTTTCGCCGATTTTGCCGACCGCAAGTAGGCAAATTTACGCCCACTAGCAAACCTAGGGGGCAAAAGCGCGGATTTACGCCGTACGCAAACGCTAAATTTGCGATTTTGCACCGCAAGGCAAAATACAAAACTAACCAAAAGGCTCAAATTTAGGGCGCGTATAAAAACTAAACCAAAGCGCTTTGGCCTTTTAAAGCTCGCAAAGTTTGCCGCAAACCCGCTTTTACCGCGTCTTACACGATAAATTGAGGGATAAATCCTAGCAAATCACCACTTCATACCCGCTTCCAGCCAAAAGTTGCGGCCAAGGCCGTACTCGTAGTAGTTGCCTTCGTTTGAGGCGATAAATTTCTTGTTTAAAAGATTATTTATGTCAAGATTTATAAACGCTCGAAAATCGCCGGCCAGCCGCCTTTCGTAACCTATACGCATATCCCACGTCGCGTATGCGGGCAGCTTTTGGCGCTCGTAGACATACATCCCGCGAGTTCTATTCCAGCCACCTAGCAGCGCGTCCGTTTTGCTCGTATAGTTTATGAAATTTGAAAAGCTAAAGCCGCTAACTTTAGCCGAGTGGCGAAATTTAGCCGAAAAGGGTACATGGTAATCAACGACGGGTAGTTCGCTTTTTTTGATGGTTTTGCCGTTATACGAGACGTCGTCGTTCATCTCGTCGTCTTCGTAATCGTCAAAACTCCTGCTCTGCTTCGTAAAGCTTAGCGAGCCTTCAAAATCGTTTTTTATACCCCAAATTTCGATCGGAGCGATGTTTGCCGCGCTTAAGGTTACGATATCGCGCTTGCTTTGCCCTTCGTTGGTAAATATAGAATATCCGTTTCCGTAGCCTGATAGCGGCTCTCTTACGTATTTCGTCGCTACTTCGTCGCGGCCTTGGCGTCTGACGTATTTTAGATTTAGCCTCGCGTTGCCGACGTCGCCGCGATAATACGCGCTAAATTCGTCGTCGTAAGGCGTCTTTAGCTCCCTGATAGGACGGCGGTTATTAGCTAGCCCACCGCAAGTATAAGCTCCGCCGTACGAGCTTCTCTCGCAGGTCTCATACATCTTGTACACGCCGTTATACATCTTGTACGCGAAAAAATTTCGTCCGTAGTAGCGGTTTAGTCCCAGACCTATGAAGTTTTTATCCGCAAATTCGTATTCGGCTAGCAGCCTCGGGGCTAAATTTACGTCGTCGTTATCGCCGTTTCGCTCGATGCGAAGTCCGGGACGAAATTTAAACGCGCCAAACCTCATCTCGTCTTCGAGATAAAGGGCGAGATTGGTTTGCGTGGCCTTGGTTTTTACGGCGTAGTAGTAGGTTTTTTTCGATAGATATTGACCGACCGCGCCTTGAGATGCGAAGCTATCGTCTATGACGCAGGTTTTATCCCCCGCCTCGCAAGTGCCGCTCATTAGAGCTTTTGGATTGCCATTCCAAACGTAAGTATGCGGTATCTCGTAGCTTCCTATTTGTCTAGTTATTTCAAAGCCACTTTTTATATTATGCAACGCACCAAATGCGTCAAATTCTTGCACGCTAGCGTCAAATTTATACGCAAGCTTCTTTTGACGTTGGATAAAGTCATTATATCCGCCTATGCCTGAGTTTGAGATGCCCCAGTTTTTGATATTTGAAATTTTGTAGTTGTAGTATTCCGTGTCGTGCTCGTAGTCTCTGGTTGTTTGCGAAGACGTGAAGCTAAGGCTTTGCTCCAAAAATACGCTATCAAGGTCGATGTCGGCTTCGAGCATAGCGACGTATCCGCCGTAAATGAGATCAAGCTGGGAGTTTAGATAGCGTTTTGCCGAGGTGTGGTTTGTGAGCGTGGAGTAAAGAAAGCTTGGCTTTAACGTTACTCGCTCGCCAACGCCGATGACACCCTTTACGTAGTAGTTGTCGTTAGTCTGCTTGTCGTCTGGAAATGAGTAAAGGCTGTGGTTGATTTGCTTTTTATTATAATGATTTTCGATCACGGAGCGGTGTCTGGTGTAGTCAAAAAGCAGTCCAAAATTTGACGTCACGTAGCCCTCTAGCCCGATGCGGTAGCGACGCTTTTTAAAGTCGCTCATATCGGCTAGCTCGCCGTCGTTATATTTTGTATCGACGCTGGCGTCTTTAAAAATTTTACTCCAACTTCCGCTTGTGTATGAGTAGCCAAGCACCCCGTGAAATCCCGCTCGCGGGTCTCTGGTCTTGGCATTTACCACGCCTCCTTGAAAGCCGCCGTACCTAGCCGAGACCGCGCTATCTAGCACCTCGACGCTACCCAGCAGATCCGTATCTACGCTCATGGCTTGCGAGCCTATCGTGCTGTCGCTCCAGGTGTTGTTGTGGTTATTCCGCGTGCTTTTTTTAGGGTCTAGGTCGTTATTTATGCTTGCGCCGTCTAGGGTAAAGTTATTTTGATAGTAGCTCGCGCCGTTTATGCTCACATCTTGGGGCGCGATGTCGCCAGCGTTTATGCCCTTGTTGTTTTTGGCGTTAAAGCTCACGTTTGGATTGCCTTTTAAAAGATCGGTTATGCCGTGATTTTTAGACGTTATCAGATCCATATCCGCACGCGTTAGTTTTCCTGGTTCTTTCGTAGCGTTGGCGTCGGCGCCGACCTCGACTTTATCTAGTACGACCTCCGAGGCGCTTAGCGTACTAAAATTTAACGCCTTTAAAGCGGTTAAATTTAAAGAGCCTTGATGAGAGTCGCGAATCGCAGCCAAATGCGAAAGCGGCAAATTTAACGCTGCGGCCGCTACGAAAAGGCTAGCCGTTTTTTTCATAATTATCCTTTGTTTAGTTTATTTTTTGTTTCCCTAATATTTCTCTGCCGATTTTACCATTCTGATATTTTATTTTGATGATTTATATCAATAACTATCAAATACGAACCGTTACAAATTTGCGCGTTTTATAGCCTGACTCACTCGGAATTTTGCGTCTCTTTATCGCATGGTTATGTCTAAAGTTATTAAAATTTAGCGTTTATCTCAAATTTTAAAGCGCCGATTTTATTAACGGCACTTTCAATTGTGACATAGCGCAGCGCTTTTGCGTAGGTATTTTAAATGGCATTTATATTTACATTTTGGCAAAGATCGTAAAATAGAGTTTAAATTTTACTCATTATTTTAAAATAGTCGTATCCTAGGCCAAAATCAAATTTGACCTTAGATACGACCAATAAATTCGGTACTATTTTCCTGATTTTAAAACCGCCTGATAGCCTTGTTTTTTGAGCGCTTCTACGACCGTATTTTCCGCAAAGCTGTCCTCGACGACGATGTCGGCCGTTTTAGCTTCCAAATTTACCTCAAATTTCTTCACGCCGTTAAGCGTATTTAGCGTCTGCGTGATGACTTCGTAGCAGCTCACGCAGGCCATGTTTGGGATCTCGTAAACCAGAGTCTTGTCCGCAAACGCCGCCGCGCAAAGCGCCAGCGCTAGAGCTAGCTTTTTCATTCTTTGATACCGACTTTGTATTTTTTGGCTTGGATCGCGTTCACGATATCCATCACGTTCACGCCGTTATCTGCGGTGATGTTTACGTCTTTGCTTTTTAGATCAAAGCTCACTGCGGTGACGCCCTTGACGCCTTTTGCGGCATCTTCGATTTTCTTGGCGCAACCGCCGCAGTTCATGTTCGGTACGTTTAGTTCGTAGGTTTGCTCTGCAAAAACAGCGCCGCAAATCGCCGCTAAAAGTAAAATTTTCTTCATCATCGCTCCTGTCTCTTATACACATCTCCGAGCCCACGAGACTAGCGCTCATCTC
>CAUUAH010000059.1:0-9811 GCA_963542985.1 uncultured Campylobacter sp.
CACGCGTAAGATCGTCGGCAGCGTCAGATGTGTATAAGAGACAGGCATTTGCTTTAGTACCAAATTTAATGCTTGGTGCTGAAGAAACGATAGACTTGGCTCCGGTTACCGTTTCTGCAAAAATACAAAAGTCCGTTCTTGACGAACCGACAAAGGCTCAAATAGTGGGCAAAGGCGCGATACTAGAAAACGGCGACATCGCTAAATCGCTTTTAAATTTGAGCGGCTTTACGATGGAGCGCAAGGGCGGAGGTGGCAGCGAAGTTTATTACCGCTCGCAGACGGCGGCCAGACTGCCGGTGCTAATCGACGGTAGCACGCTAAATGGCGGTTGCGGCATGCGCATGGATACGCCCATCACTTACATCTCGGCGCAAAATTATAGCTCGGTTCGCATCGTAAAAGGTCCGCAAGACGTTAGATACGGCGCGCTCATTAGTGGCGGTATATTTTTCGATAGAGAGATAGCAAGGCTATCAAAACCGAGCTTCGGAGGAAACGTAAGCGTGCTTGGCGGCAGTTTTAAGCGGTTTGAAACTGCTGCGGACGTAGCGGCGGGCAACGAGCTGGGCAGCTTAGAAATTTCTGGCGGGCACTACCAGAGCGGCGATTATAAAAGCGGCGACGGACAGAAAATGCATACGCACTATAAACGCAACAGCGTTTCGCTCGTGGGTACGCTAACGCCCACGGATACTACCGCCTTGCAGCTAAGCGCGGATCTGGGTAATGGAGAAGCGGCTTATGCCGATAGGATGAGGGACGGCGTACAGTTTGACCGTAAATCTTTTGGACTAAAATTCGAACAAGACGTCGGCGAGCACAAGATCAGGCTAAGCTCGTACTATCATCAAATCGATCACATAATGGACAACTTCACCATGCGTCCGGTGGTGCCGGGTACGGGGATCGGCAAGGGATATAGTATCAGTCACCCGATACGCGATATGTACGGCTTTAAGCTAGAAGGCGAGTTAAATTTCGATAATCTAACCAGCTTCATCGGCACGGGATACTCTCAAGATACGTTTAAATGGCGAGGTGCTGGAGATGGAATGAAGGGTGTAACAAAAGACAAAATGGACGCCGCCCTATCAAAGCCGCACGTAAAAGAGCGCAAGGTAACGTATAAAACGATATACACTCAAAACGAATACGTCCTAGAAAACGACTACGGGCTTTTTGGCGGACTTAGGCTGGATGCTGGCGAGAAAAAACTGTTAAAAACGCATAAGAGTAGGAAAGAAAATTTATTTTCAGGATTTTTTAGATACGAAAAATATCTGCAAAATTTAACGCTTTATGCGGGACTAGGTCACGCGCAGAGGTTGCCCGATCACTGGGAAACGAACAAGGACGCGAACTTAGAGCTACGTAAAGAAAGAAATACTCAGCTGGATTTTGGCGCAGTGTTAAAAGATCAAAACTACGAGCTAAGCGCGAATTTTTTCGTCTCAAAGATGGATGATTATATCATGCTAAAGTATAATACTATGGGCATGTCCTCAGACGCCTTTAATACCGACGCCCTGCTATACGGCGGCGAGATCGAGGGCACTACGCTGCTAGCCGATATGTTTAGGCTGGGGGCGGGAGTATCCTACGTCTACGGCAAGGTGACTAAAAACGCGGGCGGCTTAAAAGACGGCGACGCACTGCCTAAGGTTTCGCCTCTAGCGTTTAAACTAAGCGCCGGTTTAGAAAAGCCCGACTGGTTCATCAAGGCCGACTTCTACGCTAATGCGTCGCAAAACCGCGCGCAAAAAGGTTACGGCGACGTGGGCGGCATGGACCTGGGCAAGAGCGATAGCTTTTGGACGCTGGGGCTAAGCGCAGGCTATAAATACAAAAATTATCAATTTTTGCTAGCGGCGGAAAACCTAAACGACGCCAAATACGCCTATCATAACTCAAAAGGCGGCTACGGCGGCGGTATCGCAGGCTACGAGACTATCCCGAACGGCACGAGGCTTTATGAGCCGGGCAGAAGCTTTTGGGCGAAATTTAAAGTGCATTTTTAGGGCGTAGCTCGGTTAAATTCGGCGCGATTCGGATTTGGATTATTTTCTCTCGAGACTGCGCCGAATTTATGCTAATATTAAATTTGCCGCGTCTGGCTTTTATGGCTCTTGCCGGTTTTTGGATTTGTAAATTTGAGTACGTTTTTGCCGCTTGGAGATTAAATTTGAAGTCAAATTTAAAAGAGGTGAGCTTGCCGCGCGGTACTTATCGCAAAATAGTCTAAATTTGACGGCTATAAACGACGCGGATGTAAATTTGAAAACGAGAGAATAGTAAAAATATTTGAAAAGCGGCGAATTTTGATAGAAATTTCGGGGAAAGCCCCCGAAATTTAAGCTCTTTTATTCTCCAAGCGATTTAAAACGGGTTTTAAAAACTCGTCAAATTCATCTTGCGTCAGCACTCTTTTGCCTAGTTTTTCCTTGCACTCTTTGCCGAGCTCGCAAAGCACCTCGCGGTTTGCGATACTTTGAGCCTTGCCGTGTCTTGCTAGTACCGTGTTTAGCTCGTGTTCCTCTGAGAAATTAACCAACTCGCGATCTATTGCCATTTTAGCTCCTTTGTTAAGAATTTGTATGACGATTATACAGTTTTAGGTTTAACGTATGGCTAAAATTTGCACTGCAAGCAAGTCTGCGTAGTTAAATTTAAAGGTAGCGCTCATAAAATAACGGCGCCAAATTTGACGCTCTGCGCTACTCTATCCCGCCCAGAAGCGGTACGAATAAGCACTCGTCAAGCGCTTTTTGCGTTATCTCGCCGCGAGCGCCCTTTGTAAATTTGACGATAAACTGCTTTCTGTCTTTTTTGATAGGAGCTACTAAAATGCCGCCGTTTTTTAGCTGGTTAAAAAGCGTCTGCGGCACCTGCTGTGCTGCTGCCGAGAGCAAGATCCTATCGTATGGCGCATAGCTTTTCCAGCCGACGTTTCCATCGTCAAAGCGCACGTGGACGTTGTGAATTTTAAGCGCCTCAAAGCGTTTTTTGGCTTCGCTTGCGAGCTTTTCGATGCGCTCGACGCTAAAAACCCTGTGCGCCAAATGCGATAAAATCGCCGCCTGATAACCGCTACCGCAGCCGATCTCTAGGGCGTTGTCGATATCTTCAGCCTCAAGTGCCAGCGTCATTTTAGCTACCGTTAGAGGCGAACTAATCCATTGATTGCCGCCGATAGGCTGAGCGTCTAGGCTGTACGCGTGGCGCGTGACAGGCGCAAAGATCTCGCGCGGGGTGTCGCAAAGAGCCTTATAAAGCGAGGGCGTCAGAGTGAGTATATCGCCGATCTCATCGGCCATGTTTATGCATTTTGATTTTTCAAGAGCGGTCATAAAAGTCCCAAATTTCGTTTGGTTTCAAGGATCAAATTTGAGTCGAATTTTGCTTCTTTTGCAAATTCGCCGCTCGGCAAAAACATGCCAGAAAACTCCAGATCAAGCGAGCTTGCGGCTACGACGTAGCAGCTGTTAGCAAGCGCTAGAGCCTTGCAAAGCGTAAGATATGCGTCCTCTCGCGCCTTGCCCCACATGGCTGGCACTAGGATGACGTCGCAGCCCTTTAGCTGCTGCCAAAGATGGGCAAATCTAAGCTCAAAGCAAATGAGAACGCCGATTTTTAGCCCTTTAAAATCAAAAGGCTTTATCGCGGACTCGTCTCCGGCGGCAAAAATTTCGTGCTCTAAATTTGGGCGAAAAAGCTTTGATTTATTTTGCGTGTAAAAGACGTTTTGGCTGTTTAGCAGGATAAATTCGTTGTAAATTTCGTTTTTTTGCGCCTGCGTGATTGAAATTTGCGCTAGACCTTTGGCGCGGTTTAGGCTCGTTAGATGCGTGAGTCCGAGGAATTTATCGGGACTTAGCGCTTCTTGCAGAGCTTCAAAAAGTATAGCGTCAAAGCTGCCGATCGAGCCGCCAAGCATAGCGCGGTTTGCGCCGCTAAAAAATCCATCGAAATCATACCCGCTCACGCACAGCTCGCTGGCTAAGATGATAGAGTTTCTGGGCGCGGCGGCGATTTTTTCTAGCAGTTCGTCTTGTCTTTGCTGGCAGGTCAGCGCAGTTAGGACGATAGGGCATAAATTTGGACTAAAAGTCGTCAAAACTGATGCTTCCTTTGCTATAGTTTGTAACCTTTGCTTCAAAGAAATTCGACTTTTGGTCGTTAAATTTAGCAAAATCATCGACCCATTTGATCGGATGAGGGACGTTGTAGCGGCGCTTTAGCCCGATCGCGACTAGGCGCTGGTCGATGAGGTAGCGGATGTACTGCTCGATGATATCGTCGGTAAAGCCCATGATTTGGTTTTGTGTGATGTATTTGCCCCATTTGATCTCAAGCTCGCCTGCGCGCTCAAACATATCGTAAATTTTAGCCTCGGTTTCGGGCGTGAAAAGGTCAGGGCGCTCGGTGCGAACGCTGTTTATCATATTTTGGAAAAGTAGCAGATGCGTGATCTCGTCGCGCTGGATAAAGCGGATCATCTGCGCGCTGCCTAGCATCTTGCCCGCACGCGCCAGCGCATAAATCGCCGTAAAGCCGCTATAAAAATAAATGCCCTCTAAAATTTGATTGGCTACCATGGCTAGCAGTAGCTTTTCGTCCGTCACTTCGCCGGCTAGCTCCTCGTAAACGCTTGAGATGTAGTCGTTTTTCTCGCGTAGCACTTCGTCATGCTTTTCCATCTCGTAGATCAGGTCGGTGTTGTCGCAGATTGCCTCGACCATGACGGCGTAGGACTTGGAGTGGTTGGCCTCCTCGTAGGCTTGGCGTGCTAGGCAGGCGTTGATCTCGGGTGCGGTGATGTAGGGGTTGATGTTGTCGGCTAGGTTGTTTGTCTGGAAGCTATCCATCGAGATGAGCTGGCTCCAAACTAGATCGTACATGCGCTTTTCGGCCTGGGTGAGGTTATAGGCGTAGTCGCGTACGTCGTCGGTTGTGTCGACCTCTTTTGGAAACCACGTGTTGGCTTCCATCAGGTCCCAGAGCTTGAGCGCCCACTGGTATTTTGCCTTGGTGAAATTTAAAATGCCGTGCGGATTGCCGTTAAATACGCGGCGATCGGTCAAATTTTCATTTGAGCTAGGGTTGTAGATTCGTTTTCGGTTCATAATTTTTTCTTTATTTATAAAATTTGGGGCTGATTTTAGCTAAAAATTTATTTAGGTATCTTGAAAAAAGCTATTTGAGCGCGTTAAATTTGGCTTTTACGGTTACGGCCAAATTTAACCCGCGTCAAATTCGCGGGCTAAATTTAGCGTTTTAGCTCGATTGCGCGTTGGAGCATTTCGTTGCTGGTCGTGATACTCTTGGCGTTAGCGTCGTAGGCCTTTTGCGTGACGATGACCTCCGTTAGCGCCTGTGCTAGATCGACGTTTGACTGCTCGAGCGTGCTGCTAGCCAGTTTGGCGCCGTAGATGCTTTTACTGCCCGCGTCTTTGTAGAAAAAGGCCGCGCCGGAATTAGCGCTTTGCGAATAAATATTATCGCCCATTTTTGCAAGCCCCTGCTCGTTTTGGAAGTGATAGAGAGCGACTTTGCCGACGGAGCGGACTTGGCCGTTTGTAAACTGCGCCAAGATATTTCCCGAATCGTTAGTGTAATAATCCTTTAAAATACCCTCGCGTACGCCGTCTTGAGCGATCGAGATGCTTTTTGCTTGCGACGTACTGGTAACGCCCGAGTAAATTTGACCCGCAGCCACAGGAGTACCGAAGTCTAGCTTTATTTGCGAACCGTTACTGTCTACTGAAGCTAGAGTTGTACTAACGAGCCTGCCCTCGTGGTCGAAATTTAGCTCGCCATTAGAGCTTGAGGTCACTGCGCCGCTTGCGTCTTTTACGGTTGCTACTGCGTCCCAAACCGTACCGTTAGCACCCTGAGGTACGCGTTTTGTTAGCGTTAGCTCAAGTTTATTTTTCGTGCCGTCCGCGTTTAAAAGCTCGGTTACGAATTTTTCCTGATTCGCCGCTTCTTTGGTCGTATTTATCTTAGCCGTCAAATTCGGCGCCGCAGTCAGATCAAAGTCTCTTTCGAATTTTTGACTTATGCTCCAGTTGCCGTTTTCGTCGATCGGAGCGCTAAATTCAGCCGTTTTGCTGTTCGCGTCGGTTGCCGTTACTGTAACCATATCGCCTTTTCTAGGGCGAGTTATCTCGGTGCCAGGCGTGACTCGTCCGCGCAAATTTATAGTTCTAGAGGCGTTATCTATGTTGCTCGTATAGGTTGCAGCGTCTACGGGCAAAGTAGTAGGCTCGGTTTTAAAAGATGAGTCGAGATTGCCTTTAAAAGTAACCTTCGACGTCGGTTTGGTCGGTAGATACAAAAACTCCGGTAGGCGAATTTTGCCCTGGGAGCCGATGTCGCCGACGTCAAGGTCTGTGGTGTCTGATCCTAAAGTGTATGCCTGCGTGACTGCGGCGGTGCTGTTTACTCTACCGAAAGCCTCTATCGCGCCCTGGCTTGGAGTTACTTGCGTTAGCGTATTTTGCGTTCCTAGTACGTAGTTGCCTTGATTTGTTACGAGATATCTTTCTTTATCGACGCCAAAGCTTCCGGCACGCGTATAGTATGTGCCGGAGCCGTTCGTTACTCCGAAAAACCCCTTGCCGCCTATCGCCATATCTAGGACGTTATCCGTTTTCATAAACGGGCCTTGCTTATAAAAGCTAAGCGCCGTCGTCATACCCGTAGCGCCCAGGCCGACTTGATCTTGGGTCGGGTTATTGCCCGCGGCAAAGGATGTCTGATAAAAAATACTTTTAAATTCCGGTATCGAAGCGGTAAAGCCGACGTTATTTATGTTGGCGATATTGTTCGCCCACACGTCCATACTAAACCCCTGGGTTCTGACGCCGCTAACGCCGTTATACAGGCTTCTTACCATTGTCCTATCCTTTTTTCGGCTCGGTAAATTCTTTTACTTTGTCGATGCTGACGTATTGTCCGCCGACTTTTACCTGCGCGATACCGTCGATAAATTTGACGCCTTCTACGAGATAGTTGCCTACGCCGCCGTTTTTGACGTTGCCCGCCGCATCCGTGTAGCTGATCTCGACTGTATATGAGCCGGCTCTGGCATCATTGCCCGCGCTATCCTTGCCGTCCCACTCGAAGGTATTGGCTCCGGCGCTAGCTTGCCCGAATTCTAGCTTTCTTACGAGTTTGCCGGTGCCGTCTTTGATATTTATCGTGCCGCCTTTTGCCGCGCTTTCTAAAAATCCCGCAAATTTGACGCCTGAGCCTTCTTCTTTTACGATGCCGCTATCGCCGATTTTAGCCATCTTGCCGAGTACTCCGACGGCGTACATATTTGTGCTATTTTTTAGCTGGTCGGCTAGCTTTTGCATCATTTTGTTTGTATTTTCTTGCATTTCAAGCGAGGCTAGCTGGCTAGTTTGAGTTAGCATTTTTTCCGTATCCATCGGGCTTGTCGGGTCTTGATACTGAAGTTCGGTCAAAAGAAGTTTCATAAAAGCGTCCTTATCTAGCTGGGCGTTTGGGTTGGTGCCTGCGGCTTTTTGTAGGGCGTCCGCCGATTTTTTAGCGGCTTGGTTGTTTACCGTGAAGTTATTGGTTTCTAGTCCGTTTGCCATCTTTTATCCTTTAAATTTTTATATCTTAAGCAAATTTGATTCCAAATTTACACGTAGCGCGGAACGACGAGCTCTAAACGAGGCGCGGACGCTTCGCCTTGATCTGCGTCGTCGGAGCTAAATTTGGAGCCTTTGTAGCTCTTTTGCCCTTGCTCTTTTTTAGGCTGATTTTGATCGCTAAAGTTCATCTCAAGCTCCGTAAAGCCCATATTTATGAGGCTGTTTTTAAACTCGGCCTGATTTTGTAAAAACAGGTTCATCGTCTGCGTGTTGGAGCTAAAATTTATATGCAGATTGTTGCCGCGATTTACCATCGTGATCTCGACTTCGCCCAAATTTAGCGGATTTAGCGTGATGTTAAAGCGCATAAACGGCGATTTGTATGCCGCGACTTGCTCTTTTAAATTTGAGCTAAAGTTATCAAACGTCTCGCGCACGGCCTGGAAATTTCTGCTTTGCGCCTTGGCGTTTGAGATGACGTCTTTTACCATCGCGTTTAGCTCGCTATCGCTATTTTGATTGCTATTTTGCTCGGTTTGCTCGCCTTGATCTTGTTCTCTTTCCGGATATAAAAGCGACTGCAAATTTACGCGCTTTTCTTCTTTTTTGTCGGCTTTTAAAATTTCATCCGCCGCGTTATTGTTTTCCGGTTTTTCTTTGATGTTTTTTGTGTTTAACGAGCTTATATTTTCTTCGCTTACTTCCTCTGCTTTATTTACAGCTACGGTTTCGCTATTCTGAGTTTTTGGTTTAGAAACCTCTTGTAGTAGCTTATTTAGCGTATCTTTTGGCGCGGGCTCGTTTGCATTTATCGTCTCTTCGACCTTGTTTTTTAGCTCGCTAAATGCAAAATTTTTCTTAGGTATTACGGGTTCAAAAAAATCTTTTTTCGCTAAACTTGGAAATTTCTCACCCAGTTCGTCAGCTTGAACTTGCGTCACTTCGATGTTTTCTAGGCCCAAATTTAATTTATTTGCTATTTCGATGAGCTCGTTTAGGTTTTTAGCCCCCCTTAGCTCGTTTAGCGTAGCTTCGTTTGACAGCGCTTTGGCTAGGCGGTTTTCAAAATTTGGGAATTTGCTGATTTTCTCGCCGCCGCTAAGCATCTCTAAAATTTGCAAAAGCTGCATAAAAGTCGCGTTTTCAAACAAATTTTCCGCCGCTTCCTCGCCCAAAATTTCTTTTACGTCCGTACTTTGGATAGGCGCTTTTGTTTGCTGATTTTGAGCTGTTTGGGCGGATAAATTTACGGCTTTTGCCATCTCTTTTAGATCTTTTTCACTTAAATTTTCGCCCTTTTTAGCGGCCGCGTCTAGCACCATGGAGAGAAATTCGCCGTCTTCTTTGCCGCCTTTTTGCGAGCTTTTGCTCTGCTTTTTCACCCCGCCTTTGATGCTCGCGTCAAAGGACAAAATATCGTTTTGAGTAGTCTGCATAAAAACCCTTTAAATTTAACTTTTATGAGCCATGCAAGAAACGTTCCATAACGGCTTTATTATTTTTATAAGGAAAATTTGGCTAAAATCAGCCCTATTTTAATAACGGAGAAAAATTTTGGAAAAGATACGAAACATCGCCGTCATCGCTCACGTCGATCACGGCAAAACTACGATGGTTGACGAGCTCTTGAAACAATCGGGTACTTTTAACGAGCACCAAGCCGTCGGCGAACGCGTGATGGATAGCAACGACATCGAGCGCGAGCGCGGCATCACGATCCTCTCGAAAAACACCGCGATCCGCTACAAAGACACCAAAATCAACATCATTGACACCCCGGGTCACGCCGATTTTGGCGGCGAGGTAGAGCGCGTGCTAAAGATGGTTGACGGCGTTTTGCTACTCGTAGACGCGCAAGAAGGCGTAATGCCGCAGACTAAATTCGTCGTGAAAAAGGCCCTTTCGCTCGGTCTTCGCCCGATCGTCGTCGTAAATAAAATCGACAAACCCGCAGCCGATCCCGATCGCGTGATAAACGAGATTTTTGACCTTTTCGTGGCGCTTGAGGCAAACGACGAGCAGCTGGAGTTTCCCGTCGTTTATGCGGCAGCCAGGAACGGCTACGCGAAGCTAAATTTGGCCGACGAAAACGTAAATATGCAGCCGCTTTTCGAGACGATTTTGTCTCACGTCCCGGCTCCTCTGTCTCTTATACACATCTCCGAGCCCACGAGACTATCGCTCATCTGGTATGCCGTCGT
>CAUUAH010000060.1:0-9590 GCA_963542985.1 uncultured Campylobacter sp.
ATCTTAAGACTAAATTTTAGATAAATTTATCTAAAATATTACTTGCTTATTCGTTATTGACAATAAATACCATAATCTGATATAATTGGCGCGCAAATTTTATAAGAAGGCATTAAATGGAATTTCTCAAACACAACGTCGATTACGTTATCATCGGTATTTTAGGGCTTATGAGCTTTGTCGTAGTATGGCTCACGATAGAGCGCTTGATTTTTTACGCAAACGTTAAATTTGAAAATTACAAGAATCAAGACGACTTTGAAGAGAGCGTAACTAGAAATTTAACAACGCTTTATATAGTTTATTCAAATGCGCCGTATATCGGGCTTTTGGGTACGGTTGCGGGCATCATGGTGACCTTTTACGACATGGGTATGAGTGGTGGCATCGACACTAAAAGCATCATGGTCGGCCTATCTCTCGCACTAAAAGCAACCGCGCTAGGCCTCATCGTCGCGATACCGACGCTGATGATCTACAACGCTTTTATGAGAAAAGTGGACGTTTTAGTAAACCGCTACAAGGCTTCACGTGAGAATGCCTAAAAAAGAGGGATTAAACGTAATCCCGCTCATAGATATTATGCTCGTTTTGCTAGCCATCGTACTTAGCATTTCGACTTTTATCGCTCAAGGCCATATCAAAATCGACCTGCCAAACAGCGAAAGCGCGGAAAAAAAGCAAGACGAAAACGATAAAATTTCCGTTTTAATTAATAAAGATAATGAATTTTTTATAGGCGAAGAGAAAATCGCCGAGGAAAATTTAAAAGAAAAGCTAAACGAGATAAAAAACGAAACGTTAATAGAGCTCAAAAGCGACAAAGAGAGCAAATTTGACTCGTTTATCAAGGTTATCGACATACTAAAAGAAAAAAATCATGAAAACTTCGCTATCACGACAACAACTGAATAGACGCGCCAGCTTTACGGGGCTTGGTGTTTCTATCCTGTTGCACTCTATCCTCATCGGGTCTTTTATCAAATTTTACGAAGAACTAAAACCGATGCCGGAAGAAAAAAGCGTCAAGATAGCGCTAAATACCTTTACGCCGCCAGCAGCTCCGCTCCCGCCGGCACCTACCCCACCGGCCCCGCCGCCTCCAGCACCGCCTGCGCCTCCTCCGCCAGAACCTGTCGTCACGCCGCCGGAGCCGCCAAAACCGGTCGAGCCACCTAAGCCGATAGAAAAGCCAAAACCAATAGAAAAACCGGTAGAGAAGCCAAAACCCGTGGAAAAGCCTGTGGAAAAACCAAAGCCAAAGCCTACGCCAAAACCGGTTAAAAAGCCTGAGCCTGAGCCGGAACCGCAAGTCGCACAAGCAACGCCGCCTGCACAGCCGTCGCCGCCTACTTCTACGTCGCCCGCAGCGCAACCAAGTAGTGCTCCAAGCTCGAACGTAAAATCAAATTTACCGCCTAGCGGAGCGGAGACGGTAGGAGAATTTAACTTCGCGACCTCAGCCGGCGACGAGAGATTTTCTAAAATCCAAAAGGCGATACAAAAGCATCACAAATACCCTAAACGCGCGCAAAAAATGCGCCATCAGGGCGTCGTAGAGGTTAGCTTTTTATACAAAAAAGACGGCACCGTTCGCGACGTAAAGGTGATAAAAAGCTCAGGCTTTGAGACACTAGACGAGGCCGCGGTCGAGCTCATAAACCGCGCTGCACCTGACTTTCCGACGCTTGATCGCGACTACGTCATAAAAATCCCGGTTAGCTACAAACTCACCTAAATTTAAGCCGTTTTTGCGGCTTAAATTTTATCTTTTATTCTACAAATTTGACGGAGTAAATCAAAAAATAATTAGCTTTACTAAAATAGGTCGCAATCAAATCAAATTTGACGCCGTAGTGGGGACGTAAATTTGCCAAATTTATAGCTCTAAATTTTGAATAAATTTGCCAAACGGTTTGCCCGAACGACCGATCAAATTTACGCCAAATTTAGCCGACGCAACTAGTTCAAATTTACGCCGAGTGATCTCGCCAAATTTTACTTAAACGCCCTTTTGTACGAGTTTTCTATCAGCTCAGCGCACCCTAGCTCACTCATCGCAGCCTGCGCGAAATTTGGATTTCGCAGCAGCTCTCTACCGTAGGCCACCCCGTCGCAAACGCCACCTAGTAGCAGCGCCTCGCCCTCGGACGCCTTTGTGATGAGTCCGACCGCGATCACGGGTATGCTAACGGCCTGTTTTACCGCCTTAGCGTAGCCAGCCTGATAAAGCGGCGCAACCGTCGGCGCGCTATCCGTGCACTCAAAAAGTCCGCCCGCCGAGACGTGGATAAACGCCGCACCCAAAGCCTTGAGCTCCTTTGCCAGCCGCACGCTATCCTCTAGGCTCCAGTCGCCCTTCACCCAGCTATCCGCACTTATGCGCACGCCGACGGGGATTTGTACCGCGGCTTTTATTTCAGTTAAAATTTCTTTTAAAAATCTCGCGCGGTTTTCGAAGCTCCCGCCGTATTCGTCGTCTCGCAGATTGATCCCAGGCGAGAGAAATTCGCTGATGAGATAACCGTGCGCGGCGTGGATCTCGGTCGCGGCGTATCCTGCACGCTCGGCTCTGATCGCAGCCTGAACGAAAGCTTGCTTGACCGAAACGATGTCCTCTACGCTCATCTGTCTCGGCGTTTTGTAGCTCTCGCTAAATTTTACCGCGCTAGGTGCGATCAGACCATCGCACTCGCTTTTTCTACCGGCATGCGCGAGCTGGACGGCCATTACGGGGCCGTATTTGACGCACTCCTTGACGAGCCTGGCGTGCGCCTCCTGCTGCTCGTCGTTCCACAGCCCCAGATCGCGGCTCGCGATCCTACCTCTAGGCTCGACGGCCGTAGCTTCGACGATGATGAGCCCGACGCCCCCCAGCGCGCGAGCGGCGTAGTGCAAGCGGTGAAAGCACCTAGGACAGCCGTTTTCGTCCTTGGCCTTATACGTGCACATCGGCGGCATCACGATGCGGTTTTTGATCTGCAGATCGCCGATTTTTAACGGCGTAAAAAGCAAGCTTTGCATGAGAAAATCCTTTAAAGATTATTTGCGGTTATTTTAAGATATTTGTTTAAATTTATTTAGTTGAGCGGCAAATTTTAGCAGCCGACAGGTGCGCGCAGTAAGGCTAACGAGCCGCAACGGCCTTTATTTTATTTCCATAAAATTTAAAAATTTACTCGCCGCCGTTAAAAATAGAAGTAAAGTACTCGTCTATGTCCATGCCGTCTTTTTTCATCTGTTTTAGCCTTAGTTTTACGTCGGCGTCTTGCCAAAGAAGTGGTGGTAGCGCAAACATCACCTTATCAAGGCTAAATTTACTCACATCCTCGCGCCAGCCATCCCAGCGGTAAAGCTCGTAAAATTTAGATACATCGCCACAAAGCGTCCAGTACAAAAACTGCGAGTAGCCAAGCTGCGTATCTTCCCACTTGCCGCTATCTGGCGCATAGTAAAAGACGTTGCCGGCTTTGCTATCAAATGCGCCGCCGTTTATCGTGAAAAATCCGCCCAAAACATCGTCTGCCACGAGCAAATAGCTAGGCATCTGCCCTGTTTCGCTAAAGCTTTTGCCAAGGCTAAAGCTGTAAACCCCGCGATTCATCCCCTCGCAGCCAGAGCCAAGTACGCGCAGTCAACCGTCCTCAATCACGATACCGCCGCAGCCGTATACAAGCGCTCCCATCGGAGAGCGTGTAGTGACCTGAAGCCCCAAAAGCTCGCTTTGCGCCCTGCTTTCATCATTCGGCAAAATCTCGTAGTCGTTTTTGACCTCTCTTGGCTGTCCTTCAACTAGGGCCCAGCCAGGCTATGAGTTCATCTAAAGCTCTCACTGCGTGTCCTTTTGGTCAAATTTGATGGAATTTAAAAGAAGAATTTGGCGAGTCGTCCCGCCAAATTTATATCAGTAGATTATTTTGCGTCCCAAGCTAGGATAGTGTTGCCCTCGGCGTCGGTTGCCACATCGCCCATGCCCATGATGTTGTAGCCGCAGTCGACGTAATGCACCTCGCCGGTCACGCCGCTGGCCAGGTCGCTAAGTAGGTACATCGCGCTGTTGCCGACGTCATGCGTCGTGACGTTGCGTTTTAGCGGACTGTTTACCTCGTTGTAGCGCAAAATCATCCTAAAGTCGCCTATGCCGCTTGCCACAAGCGTTTTGATAGGACCCGCGCTAATAGCGTTTACGCGGATACCGCGCACGCCAAGGTCGTGTGCTAGGTAGCGCACCGAGCTTTCAAGAGCCGCTTTTGCAACGCCCATTACGTTGTAGTGAGGCACGAATTTCGGCCCTCCGAGGTAGGTTAGCGTGAGCACCGAGCCACCATCTTTTAGCACCGGAAGTACCGCGCGCGTGAGGCTTAGTAGCGAATAGACGCTCGTGCCCATCGCGATATCAAAGGCCTCCTTGGTCGTGTTTACGAACTCACCCTCAAGCGCCTCTTTGGGCGCGTAGGCCACTGCGTGCACGACGAAATCTATCTCACCGAGGTCTGCTTTGATGCGATCTGCAAGACCGTCCAAGTGGGCAGGGTTGTTTACATCAAGCTCATAGACAAATTTGCTCCCAAACTCCTCCGCGATCGGCTCTACGCGTTTTTTCAGAGCGTCGTTTAGGTAGGTAAACGCCATCTGCGCACCCTGCTCGTGACAAGCTTCGGCGATGCCGTAAGCGATAGATTTGGCGTTAGCGACGCCGACGATGAGGCCTTTTTTGCCTTTTAAAATCATTATTTCTCCTTTAAAATTTGCTTGGCTTTTGAGTGCTTTTTGGCGATTTTGTTAAAATTTTGCTTTTGTCTAGCTTACGCAAAATTTTAACTGCAAAGCCCCAAAAATCATCTCAAAATTCTTCGCAATTTGAAATTTATAAATTTACAAAATTTGATAAAACGTCAAATTCTAAACGTAAATTGACAAGCGGAAATATCGCTAGGCGGATTTAAATGTTTTGAAGTAAATTTCGTCCCAAGACTAGGCATGCAGCCTGTCGCAGGGCGAAATTTACGAAATCATTTAAAGACGTCAGCGAGATGACGCGCTAATAAGTTCCAAGAAACCAGAGGCGTCCCAGCTCGCCGTACCTACTAGTACTCCGTCACAGTTTTTAATACCCGCTATCCCGCCGATATTTGCGACATTTACGCTGCCGCCGTAAAGTAGCGGCGCGCTCGTCTGCTCGCGGATAAAGCTCAAAATCTCCTGGATCTGCTCCGCGCTCGCACTCTTGCCCGTACCTATCGCCCAGATCGGCTCATAGGCGATCAGCAGCCGCTCGTAACCAAGCTCGATATTTTTTAGCTGCTCCGCCAAAAACTCCTTAGTGTGCCCAGCTTCGTTCACGCTCAAATTTTCGCCGATGCAGTAGACGATCTGCCAGCCAGCCTTTGCGGCGAAGTCAAATTTAGCGCGCAAAAGCTCCTCGCTCTCGCCAAGCTCGCGCCGCTCAGAGTGCCCGATAAGCACGCTTTTTACGCCAAACTCGTCCAGCATCGCCTTGCCGATCTCGCCGGTGTGAGCGCCGCTTTCGCACGGGTAGAAATTTTGTGCGCCGAGTTTAAATTTATGAGCCGCAAGATCAAGCGCGCTAAACGGAGGAAACACCGTCACGTCGTCGTTTGAGCTTAAATTTGCGTCTAAAATTTGGGCGTACTCTTTAAAGCTCGCTCTCGTGTGATTGCACTTTAAATTTGCTAAAAACCTCACTCCGCAGCCTTTCTAAGCGGTTTTATGCCCGGCAGCTCCTTGCCCTCGATCAGCTCCAGGCTTGCGCCGCCGCCAGTTGAGATAAAGGTCATCTCGTCGGCGTCTCCAGCGCGCTCGACCACGTCAGCCGTATCGCCGCCGCCCACGACCGTAGTCGCGTGAGTGTCGATGATGGCATGGCTCATCTTGATGCTGCCTTTGCTAAATTTATCCATCTCAAAAACGCCCATCGGCCCGTTCCACCAGATGGTTTGCGCGTCGGCGATGACCTCTTTAAAGAGCCTTATCGACGCAGGCCCGATATCTAGCCCCATCCAGCCGCTTGGAATTTCTTGCGCTGGGACGAATTTTACGGCGCTTTCAGCCGAAAAGGTCTGAGCCGCGACGACGTCCACCGGCAGGTAAATTTTAACGCCAAGCTCCCTGCCCTTGCGCAAAATTTCGCGAGCATCGTCGATTAGATCCTCTTCTAGCAGCGAATTTCCGATATTTTCTCCGAGCGATTTTAGAAATGTAAATGCCATGCCGCCGCCAATTATCAGCTTATCCACGCGCGGAAGCAGGTTGTGTAGGGCTTGCAGTTTGCCGCTTACCTTACTGCCACCCACGACCGCGACGAACGGACGCGCGGGGTGTTTGATGAGATTTTGGGCGAAATTTATCTCTTTTTGCAGTAAAAATCCCGCCGCTTTATGCTTTTCGTCGTAAAATTTAGTGATCGCCTCGACCGAGCTGTGCGCCCTGTGGCAGACGCCAAACGCGTCGTTTATGTAAAATTCGCCGTATTTAGCGAGCTCGCCGGCTAGCGCCTCGTCGTTTTTGGTTTCGCCCTTTTCAAAGCGTAAATTTTCAAGAAGTAAAATTTCGCCAGGCTTCAATGCAGCGGCTTTGGCTTTGGCGTCCGCTCCGATGACGTCCTCGGCAAAAATCACGTCTCTATCAAGTAGCCTCGAAAGCCTCTTTGCCACGCCTCGCAGCGAAAATTTCTCCTCAAAGCCGTTTTTCGGTCGTCCTAGGTGACTAGCTAAAACCACGCTGCAGCCGTTATCTAGGCAGTAGCGGATAGTAGGGATCGCCGCGCGAATTCGGCGATCGTCGGTGATGTTTAAAAACTCATCCATAGGCACGTTAAAATCGCACCTGATGAATACTTTCGCGCCGCTTAGCTCAAGGTCGTTGATCGATAAAATTTCACTCATTTTTCACCCTTTAAATTTACTTCGTAGCCACGATCTTAGCTAGATCGACGAGTCTTGTCGAGTAGCCCCACTCGTTGTCGTACCACGCAAAGACCTTTACCATATCATCAGCGATGACCTGCGTCGTGTCGCTCGCTACGATACTGCTGTATGCGCTCGTGCAAAAGTCGCTGCTAACCCTATAATCGTCATCGACAAATAAAATTCCCTTTAAATTTGACTCCGCAGCCGCTCTAAACGCCTCGTTTATCTCCTCTTTGCTAGCCGGTCTTTTTAAAACCGCCGTTAGATCGACCATCGAGACGTTTGCAACCGGTACGCGCACGCTTTGTCCGTGCATCTTGCCGTTTAGCTCCGGAAGCACTTTTGCGATAGCTTTGGCAGCTCCGGTGGTCGTCGGTCCGATATTTAGGGCTGCAGCGCGCGAACGGCGGAAGTCTTTGGCCTTTACGTCTACTAGGCTCTGCCCGTTGGTGTAGGCGTGGATAGTGGTCATGAGTCCTTTTACGATGCCAAATTTATCATTTAGCACCTTTGCGACGGGCGCTAGGCCGTTTGTTGTGCAGCTTGCGTTTGAGACGATCGCTTCGCCTGCGTATTTATCGTCGTTTACGCCCACTACAAAGGTCGCCGTGTCGTCTTTTGCAGGAGCGCTCATGACGACTTTTTTGATACCGCGAGCTAGGTATGGTTCGCATTTTTCAGTGGTTAAAAACTTACCCGTGCACTCCAAAACCACGTCTGCGCCGTAGTCTGCGTAGCTAAGCTCGTTTAGATCTCTTGTTGAAAAAACTCTTATCTTTTTGCCGTTTACTTCTATAAAATCGTCGCTTATCACCTTAACGTCTTGCTTAAATTCGCCGTGCACGCTGTCGTATTTGAGCAGATAGCGCGTCATGTCGCGCGTCGCCGTGTCGTTGATAGCGACAAGCTCAACGTCGTCTCGCTCTAAAATAATACGAGCAGCGCACCTGCCGATACGTCCAAAACCGTTGATCGCGATTTTTACCATGTTTAGCTCCTTGTGCTAGATTTTCCGGTCGCTTTCAAGCGCGCGGAAAGGTTATTTTCATACTTTTAGCTTTTGCGCGTTAAATTTACCAGCCTCAACCGATGCCGAGTGCGTAAATTTAAGCCGCTCTAAAGCCCGCCTTTGCAAATTTTGACCCTCGCTTGCTCGCCGAAAAACGAGCCTCGCAAGCCCAAAAATCCCCAAATTTTACAAAATCTCCATTTAATTTGCGCTTTATCGGCGAATTTTTTGATTTTCAACCAATTTTCACTTCAAATTCGCTAAACTGCACCGAAATTTTAAAGGCAAATTTATGAAAATCGCGCTTTTCGGCGGTAGTTTCGACCCGCCTCATCTCGGGCACGACGCCGCCATAAAAGCCGCGCTAGAGCAGCTAGACGCGGATAAGCTCATCATCATGCCGACCTTTATCAGCCCGTTTAAGAGCCAGTTTTCCGCTCCGCCGCTGCTTCGGCTAAAGTGGGCGAACGAGGCTTGGGGCGCGCTGACAAAAGTCTGCGTGAGCGACTACGAGATCGCGCAAAATCGTCCCGTACCGACGATAGAAAGCGTGCGGCATATACGACAAATTTACGCTGTGAGCGAGCTTTATCTCATCATCGGCGCCGATCACCTAGCCAGTCTAGACAAATGGCACGAGATAGACGAGCTCTTTAGGCTCACGACTTTCGTCGTAGTCAGTCGCGACGACGTAGCCGTGCCTGAAAATTTTAAAATTTTAAACATAAACGAGCCCGTTTCGTCCTCGCAAATCAGGCAAAATTTGGACAAAAGCCTGATGATACCGCGCATAGCCGACGAGGCGGCGAAATTTTACCAAGGAAAAACATGCAAGAAAGAATCGAACGAATCATCAAAATCCTAGACGCCAAAAAGGCCGAAGCCATCGAGGCTATCGACATGAGCGGGCGCGAATACATCGCAAAATGCGTCATCATCGCCACCACGATGGGCGAGCGCCACGCCTACTCGCTAACCGACGACCTAAAAGAGGGCCTAAAGGACGAGGGCGAGCAGTTTTTGGGCATCGAAAGCTCCGGCGACTGGGTCGTGATCGATCTAGGCGACATACTCATCCACCTCATGAGCGCGCAGTACCGCGCCAAATACAACATCGAAGAGTTTTTAAGCAAGCTAAAAGAGGCAAAAGCCTAAGCAAAATTTAGCTTGCCGCACCGGTAGCGTCAAATTTGCCTAAAGCATGCAGAGGACGGCAAATTTGACCAAAACCGCCGTTTTAACGCTAAGATTTGCCCGATCTTGCAAGCGGCGTACTTGATTATTTGAGTCAAAAGCCGGCATCGCAGGCTTTTGCTTTTATTTTAAAAAAGTCAAATTTGAAGCGGATATCGTCAAATTTAGCGACTCTTCAAACCCATACCGCTAATTTAACTGGCGTAGTAAAAATGAAACTAAAAACCTACGCTAAATTTCTCCTGACCGCAAAATCTCCCGCGGCAAAAATCCAAAAGCTAAATAAAATTAAAAATTATCTTGCAAAATTTGACTTTTAAGAGGGCGAGCAAAAAGGAAAGTTTGCGGTCAAATTTGGCTCCAAAGCCGGCAAGATGGGTTTTGCAACCTTGAATTTCGACCGAAAATTTAGCACCTGTCTCTTATACACATCTGACGCTGCCGACGATCTTACGCGT
>CAUUAH010000061.1:0-9508 GCA_963542985.1 uncultured Campylobacter sp.
AAGTACTAGCGCTTATTATATTAGTAAGCGGCATTATAGGGTTTTTAGTCGTACTGCCCGTGCATTACGCCCTAGAAGAAACTAGCGGAGAGAAGTTTTGCGTAGTGTGCCACGAGATGGATCCTATGGTTATAGCTTATAGTAACGACGTACATAGCGGTAAAGGCAAAAGCGGAGTAAGGGCTAAATGCGTAGACTGCCACATACCCCATGATAACCTAGCCAAATACGTCCTAGTTAAAGCCAAAAACGGATTGATGGAGGGATATATTCATTTCTTTAAAGACCCGGAGGCTATAGACTGGCATAAAAACAGAGAAAAAAGAGAGCACTTCGTATTTGATAACGGTTGCGTTAGCTGCCATACGAATTTGGTGGATAATAAGCTAACCTCAGCCCAAGCTCAAAAGATGCACGCTCACTATCAAAGCTTGCTAAATACGGATAAACAACTAACCTGCGCTAGTTGTCACGCCGAGGTAGGCCACAGCGGGCTAAACAATATGCTAAACTACTGGAAGCCTGAATACAAAATCTACGAAAAGAAAGCCGCAATCAAAAAAGAAGAGATAAAGAAGGCTTATTTTGGGGAGGATTATGTGGGGCCGAAGGTAGAGAACAAAGAGGATAACGTCACCAAAAAGTAGGCTAAAATGAAGAAAATTTTGCTCATTAGCGACGACGTGGAGATGCAGCTAAACCTCAACGCCGCGCTTTACCGCTTTAACATCCGCATAGTTCGCTTTGAAAATTTAAGCGAGCTAAAAGAGGATTATTACAACGGCAACCGCTACATCTTTTACGTCATCGACGTAAAGACGAAGGATCTAGCAAATTTCGACTCGGTCAAATTTCTGCGAGATAACGGAAGCTTAACTCCCGTTATGATCCTTATAGATAAGGCCATTCCCACGCTTTATAAGAAAATTTACTACGCCAAATACGACGACTTTATGGTTAAGCCGTTTTTGCCGGAGGAGTTTTTGTTTCGCGTATTTAGAAACTGCCGAATTTTGCTCGGAAGCAAATTTGAGCTAAAAAACGGCGCTATCTACGACAAAAACAGCCTCACGCTGCACATAAACGGCACAAGCATAATGCTTGGCAAAAAAGAGGGATTGTTTTTAGAAATTTTGGCCAAAAACGCCCCGCACGTAGTAACGATCCAGGAGCTTGAGTGGAGTATCTATAAGGACGATGAGGTCTCATCCGATCGCCTGCGCTCGCTCGTGCGTCAGCTGCGTGCGAAGCTGCCTTTTGAGCTAATAAAAACCGTGCGCAGTATCGGGTATAGTTTGGAGGAGTAGCTACAGCTTAGGCAGGATCACTTCTTTTTGCGCGAGCCTTTCAAAGGTGCAGACATCGCCGTAAATTTTAGCAAGCAGCTCGTCGTTTAAAACCTGCGCGACGCTGCCTTTCGAGACGATCCGTCCATCGCGGAAAACTATCACTTCGTCGCAAAACCAAAGGATGTGGTTGGGCTCGTGCGTGCAGATGACGATCGTCTTGCCGCCCGCAGCGATCTTTTTTAAAATTTTCCAAAGCGTGGTCTGGTTTTTAAAATCAAGCGCGGACGTCGGCTCATCGAGCAAGATGAGCGGCGTATCCTGCGCAAGCGCCCTAGCGATAAAAACGAGCTGCCGCTGCCCACCGCTAAGCTCGTTCATCTTTTTATCCGCTAGATGCGAGATACCGATAAACTCCATCGCCTCGCTCACCGCTCTTTTATCATCCTTACTAAAGCCAAATAGGCTCTTTATGTGCGTGGAACGCCCCATTAGGACGATATCCCTTACGAAAAACGGGAAATGCAGCTCGGTGTGCTGCGCGACATATGCGATGTTTTTAGCCATCCACGCAGGGCTTTTGTGCTTCGTGTTTTGCGAATCTACGTAAATTTCGCCGCCTTTGATACTTAGAAATTTCATACAGCAGTTAAAAAACGTGCTCTTGCCGCTGCCGTTTGTGCCCAAAAGTCCGCATATGCTGCCTCTTTTTATCTCGATGCTTACGTCTTCGAGCCCAAATCCGCCGTAACTAAAGGATAAATTTTTCGTTTGCAGTATCATTTTAACAGCTCCTTTGCCTTGCTTCTTAAAAGCGCGATGAGAAAGGGCGCGCCCACCAAAGAGGTTATGATGCCTACGGGAATCTCGGCCATCGCCACTGTGCGCGCGAGCGTGTCGCATACGAGCAGATACAGCGCTCCTATGAGCCCCGATAGCGGCAGCACCCATCTGTTATCCGGGCCGCTTATGAGGCGCGCGACGTGAGGCATGATGAGCCCTATCCACGCGATGATGCCCACGTTTGCCACGCACACGGCGGTCATCAAGGTAGCGATCGTTATAAAAATAAGCTTGTATTTTTCGGGATTTATGCCGAGGCTTCTTGCCTGATCGTCGCCTAGGCTTAGTAAATTTAGCTTCCACGCAAGCGTGCAAAGCGCCAAAAAGCAAACTCCCGTGACTGATGCGATCTCGCCTAGGCTTTGCCATTTGGAGTAGTACAGCCCGCCCATCATCCAAAATGTAATCTCTCTTAGCTGCGCGTCCTCGCTTACGTATTTTACGATCGATACGCACGCCGAAAATATCGAGCTTACGATGACGCCGGATAAAATAAGCCCCACCACGGGCACTATGCCGCCGTTTTTTGCGAGCGTGTAGGACAAAAACACTGCGAAAAACGAAAAAGCAAACGCGCTTAGAGCGATATTAAAAAATATGCCGGAAAACAGTATCGCCAAAGCCGCACCCAAAGCCGCGCCCGAGCTGGCTCCCAGTATAAAGGGCTCCACGAGCGGGTTTTTAAAGCAGGCCTGATATATCGCGCCCGCATTTGAAAGCGCGAAACCCACTATAACGGCGGTTAAAATTCTAGGCATTCTGATTTCAAAGATGACGGTTTGATCCATCTTAGAGATGCCTGCGGCGGGGATGTCAAAAATTTTCAAATTTAAAACGTCTAAAATTTTAGCGATAGAAATTTTATAATCCCCGAGCATGAGCGCCGCGATCATACAGAGCAAAAGCGCGCTCAAAAGAACGAATAAAAATAGTAAATTTGACTTAAAAGCGCCTGGCTTAAAAGTCATGCTCGACCGTCCAGTCTAAAATTTGCTCGCTTCTAAGCGCCTTTGCCTGCTCCTCGCTCACGCCGTAAACGTCTTTGTAAAAATCAAGGACGAATTTATGGACCTTGATGTCCGAAAAGAGCTGCGGATAGGCCGCTTTTGCGATTATTAGGATATCTATCGGGTACTCCACGCGGCGCGCGCAGTTCATAGGAGACCACGGCATAGCGTAAACGCGCTTGTTTTTGATCGCTTTTAGCTCCTCTAGCTTTTCAAAATCTGCCGAATTTAAAAGCTCGCTTGCCGGATGGTAGCCGTTTGAGGTCGGCAGCACTATGACGTCGGGATCTATCGCGTAAAGCTGCTCGGTGCTTAGGATCACGTTTGAGCCGTCGCCTCTAAAGGCGTTTTTAGCGCCCGCGATATTTTCGATGATGAAGGATTCGGGGGTGTTTACGCCGTAAGCGCTCGCCACGCCGCCATTTTTGCGGATGTTTGGATTAAGCCCCATGTAGAGCATGCTGACCTTTTGATCCTCTTTTAAATTTGCCGTGCGCTCCTGCACGAGTTTTTGGGTTTTATCAAGGTATTCAAAGAGTTTTAGAGCCTTGTCCTTTTGCCCAAATATCTCTCCGAGCACCCGCATCTCCTCTTGCATCGTTGCGATTTCAGCGCCTCTTGGAGCATAGATCACGGCAAGAGGTATCCCTAGAGCTTCGATAGTCGCGATAGTTTTTTCTACGGCGTCTTTATTTGAGCCGCGCAGCGTGCAGTCTCCGATACGAAGGATCACTAGCTGCGGATTTTCATTTGCTAAAGCCTCGAAATTTATGACGTTTCCTTGCGGCGAATTTACGCACGGCAGATCATTTAGCCACGGATGGAGGTACTTCATGACGTTCCATCCGCGAAGAGTGTAAGCTTCGCCAGCTTTGGTGGTGAAGTCGTATTTGTAGTCTCGCTTCATAGACCACGAGCCGATGAGCTTGACCTTATCAATCACGCCAAGATGCGTCATGACGCTCTCCACAAACCCGTCATCGATCGTAGCAACTCTCTCAAGCGGAGATGCGATCTTGACCTCCGTGCCGCGCATATCTTTTACGCTAAACTCGCCGCCCAGCGCCAAGCCAAGCGCGAGCAAAAAACCGAGTATAAATTTCATAAAAGCTCCTTTTGGAAGGTAAATTTAACTTCGTCATTATAGCCTAGTATGATGAAATTTAAATTAATATTACTGCAGGACTACAAAAACATAAAATTTAAAATAAGCCGTTTTGGGTATAATTTTCAAAAATTTCGGAGCGATAAAATGGACAGAAAAGAGCTTCTAGGCGGCGTAAAACGCATCGTCGTAAAGGTCGGCACCTCCACGCTGGCAAACGCGGACGGTTCGCTAAACGAGGACAAAATCAAGCAAATCGTGGCAAATTTGAGCGAGCTAAACGAAAATGCCGAAGTGGTCTTCGTAACCTCGGGTGCCGTGGGTGCGGGCATGGGACAGATGAAGCTCGCGCGCAAGCCAAAATCCATCGTCGAAAAGCAAGCCCTGGCCGCCATCGGGCAGGTTTCGCTCATCCATCTTTATCAAATTTTATTTTGGGCGCACGGCAAAACGATCGCGCAGCTACTGTTAACCAAAGACGACTTTAGCGACCGCCGTCGCTACCTAAATATGCGCAGCGTCCTGCGCTCCTTGCTCGCTAAAAAAATCATCCCCGTCATCAACGAAAACGACCCTGTCGTGGGCGAGGGAATAAGGGGCGTGAAAGTGGGCGACAACGACACGCTAAGCGCGCTGGTTGCGGGGCTAATCGAGGCCGATTTGCTCGTGATTTTGACCGATATCGACGGGCTATACGACAAAAATCCAAGCGTTTTTGCGGACGCTAAATTTATAAATTTGGTCGAAAATTTAGATGATAGCATCAGGGCGGCTGCGGGCGCAGAGGGCAGTAAATTTGGCACCGGCGGTATGCGCACCAAAATAACAGCAGCCGAAATGGCGACCAAAAACGGCACTCACCTCATCATCGCAAACGGCTCCGACCCGCGAAATATCGTGCGAGCGGTGCAGGGCTGCGAGGTCGGGACGCTATTTTTGGCGGGCAAAAATAGGATAAATTCGCGTAAATACTGGCTCGCCTACTCGGCCGCGGACAAAGGCTCGGTCGCTATCGACGCGGGCGCAGCAAGGGCGCTAAAAGAGGGCAAAAGCCTGCTAGCAGTCGGCATCCGCGAGGTCGTGGGCGAGTTTGAGCGCGGCGAAACGCTAGCTATCAAAGACGCAAGCGGCTGGACGCTGGCTCGCGGCATAACAAACTACTCATCCGCCGAGCTGGCCCTCATAAAAGGGCGCAAGAGCGAGGATATCGAGGCGGTTCTGGGTTACAAATACGAGGACGAGGCGCTGCACATCGACAACATCGCGCTGATTTAGGTTAAATTTGGCGACTTTTGCGGCGAAATTTGGTCGTAGCGGCGTCAAATTTAAAGCGGTCATAACGGCTAAATTTGATCAAATTTGACTGCCCGAACTAGCCGCGCGGTCGCCGTTAAATTTGACGGTTGATTTTTGAGCGCGCTTTAAAATACGGATAAATTTAAGGAAAACGATGAGCGAAAAAGAATCGGAGACTGCGAAATCTCGGCGCGACTCTGCAGCGCGCAAAGGCTTGTTTGAGAGAGCGATTTTAGCCGGCTGGGCGCCGTTTTCGCTCGGAGTCATATTTTTTGCGGCACTTGGGATCTGGGCGTTAAATTTAAGCTCGGACGAGATTTTAGAGCTTAAATTTTGGTTACCTTTTATCCGCGGCGTACGGGTTTTTGCGCCGTTTTTAGACGACTTTGCAAACAACGGCGCGACCCTAAGCGTACTTGCTTTTTACGCCTGCGCCGCGCCGTTTTGGATCTGCTTTTTCGCCGCCGTTTTTTGCCTAAACTACGGCCGCACAGACGTCGGAGGCGTAAATTTGATCGTCGTAGCCGCAAAACTCGTCGTGCTTGGCGGTTTTTGCTTTCTCGCGCTTAGCGGGCTGCTCTTTGCGCCCGAGAGGATGGGCGGCAGATGGGGCGTTTACGTGCGGTTTGACGCCTACGCCCTTGCAAACGATAGCGCGCCTTATAATCTTGCCGCGGCTCTGGTTATCGGTGCGATTTTTGCGAGCTTTGCGCACGTGGCGTGCGATTTGATTTATGGATTACGAGGCGACCGGCAGGGATGAGCCGCTTTGCTCGCTACCGTTTTTCTATTGCGCCCGGATTTTCGGTGCTAAATTTAAGCAATATAAATCCGACTGCGCCTGAAACTACCGAACCTAGCAAGATAGCGAGCTTGTCCGTGTAGGCAAAGGCGTCCGTGTCGTTGTAGGCTAGGCCGTTAATGAAAAGGCTCATCGTAAACCCTACGCCGCAAAGCACCGCGATGCCGTAAAGCTGGATGAAATTTGACCCCTCCGGCAGCTTGGCGAGCTTAAATTTGATCGCTAAAAAACTGAAACAAAATACTCCGACCTGCTTGCCGACGAAAAGCCCCAGCGCCGTGCCTAGCGCGACTGGAGACAAAATCTCGTCCAGTCCGACGCCTCGCAGCGAGATACCTGCGTTTGCGAAGGCAAATATCGGCAGCACGCCAAACGCCACCCAGCCGTGTAGGTCGTGCTCGATGCTTTTTAGCATCGATTTGCTGGGCTCGTCTTTAAAACTAAGCGGTATGAAAAAGGCCGTCACGACGCCGGCAAGCGTGGCGTGAACGCCTGATTTTAGCACCGCTACCCACATCACCACGCCTACTAGCAGATAGGCCGTTTTGCTTTTTACGCCAAGTCTGTTTAGCGCGAAAAGCGCGCCTAGACAAACGCTCGCGACCGCAAGCATTTGGGCGCTAAGCTCGCTCGTGTAAAATAGCGCGATAATCACGATCGCGCATAGGTCGTCGACGATAGCTAGCGTCATGAGGAAAATTTTTAAACTAGTCGGTACGCGCGGCCCAAGTAGGCTTAAAATCCCAAGAGCAAATGCGATATCCGTCGCCGTCGGTATCGCCCAGCCGCCAAGCGCGAAGGAGTCGTGTTTCGTAAAAAGATAAAAGATGACCGCAGGCACTATCAGACCGCCGGCCGCGCCGATAGCGGGCAGTGCGATCTGCGACGGGTTTTTTAGCTCGCCCTCTAGCACCTCGCGCTTTAGCTCAAGCCCGATGAGAAAGAAAAATACCGCCATCAATCCGTCGTTTACCCACAAGATTAGCGGCTTGCTTAGTCCGTATTCGCCGAAGCTCACGGTAAATTTGGTCTTTAAAAACTCGTTGTAAAAATCGCTCAAAAACGTGTTTTGACACAGTAGCGCCGCGATCGTAGCGATCATCAGCAAAATCCCGCCGCTGGCTTCGTGTTTTAAAAATTCTTTTATTCCGCCCATTTTGCTTCCTTTTTATAAATTTTGGTGATTATAGCGTATTTTTACGCTCGCATAAAATTCGGGCGAATTTGGCTATAATCAAGTCAAATTTAAAGGCGAATTTTTAGTAGACGCATCGCTAAATTTTGCTTTGTCGTGTTACTCTTTGCGCCTAAGAGAGGGCGCTTTATAAATTAAGGAGCGAAAATGAACGAAATTTTAGAGATCTGTAAGCGCGCAAAGGCCGCTTGCGGCGAGCTTTTGAGACTTGATAGCAGGGCTAAATTTGAAATTTTAAACGCTGTGGCGGACGAGCTGCTCGCGCAAAAGGACGCGATAAAAGCGGCAAACGCCAAAGACCTTGCAAACGGTGAGAAATCGGGGCTTAGCGCAGCATTGCTGGACCGCCTAAGGCTAACCGACGCCCGTATCGAGGCTATGGCGCAGGGTGTGCGCGAAGTGGCGGGATTTGCAGAGGTCGTGGGCGAAAATCTAGGCGGCTGGAGCCATCCAAACGGCATGCAAATCAGCCGCGTGCGCGTGCCGCTGGGGGTGCTCGGCATCATCTACGAGAGCCGCCCGAACGTAAGCATCGACGCGGCGGCTTTGGCGCTAAAAAGCGGCAATGCAGCGATCCTAAGAGGCAGTGCCAGCGCGCTAAATTCGAACATTTTTTTAGTAAATTTATTTAACGAAGCGGGGGCGAAATTTGGCTTACCGACGGGTGCAGTGCAGCTCGTGGAGAGCGCTGAACGCGAAGTCGTGGCGCAAATGGTAAAAATGAGCGAGTACATCGACGTTTTGATACCGCGCGGAGGCAAAAATTTAAAAGATTTTATCGCGCAAAACGCGACCGTACCGATCATCATGACGGGCGCGGGGGTGTGCCACATCTTCGTCGATGAAAGCGCAAATTTAAGCGAGGCTGCAAAGATAATCAAAAACGCCAAAACCCAGCGCCCAAGCGTCTGTAATGCCGTTGAGTGCGTGCTTTTACATGAACGCGTGGCGGGCGAAATTTTACCGGGGCTTGTGCGCGAAATGCTGGAAGTTGAGTTTCGCGTGAGTGGGCAGCTTCTAGGCGCGTGCGAGTCGGAGCTGCGAGGCGCTAAAAACGTCAAACTTGCAGGCGAGAACGACTTTGGCGCCGAGTTTTTGGATCTCGTTTTGGCCGTGCGCGTCGTGCAGGATACGCAAGAGGCGATCAGCTTTATAAACGCGCATTCCAGCGGGCATTCGGACGCGATTTTAAGCGCCGATTACGCAAACGTCGAGCAGTTTTTAAACGAAGTCGGCAGCGCGGTCGTCTATGCCAACGCCTCGACGCGCTTTAGCGACGGTAGCGAGTTTGGATTCGGCGGCGAGATCGGCATCAGCACGCAAAAGCTGCACGCCAGAGGGCCGATGGGAGTGAGGGAGCTCACGACCTATAAATACGTCGTCCGCGGAGACGGGCAAATTCGTTAGCGGCTTGTCTCGCGAGCGTCTTTAACGGAGCTAGTAAAAATTTAGCTCGATAGACTACGTGTCTTATCTTCGCTAAATTTTTACGTCGCAACCCTTAAATCCATCTCGCGATACTTCGCCTTATCGTTTTACGTTCAAATTTGGAGTCAAATTTATAAAATTTAATGTATAAAGGAAAACGATGATACCAAGCTACAAAGAGATGATGTTTCCGATTTTGAGATTTATCGGCGAGCGCGGCAGTGTAGGCAGAAAAGACGTATTCGGCTTCGTTGCTACATTTTTTAAACTTAGCGAAGATGAAAAAAATCAAAGAACCTCAAACGGGACTATAACTTATGTAAATCGTGCGGATTGGGCGATTATTTATATGGTCAGTAACCAGCAAATTTTAAGCCTACCGACAAATAAAAGGATATTACGGAAATTAGGTAGAGGCGTGTACGAGATAACGGATTTTGGCAAACAAATGCTAAAAAGTAAGGATGCGCAGGCTAAATTTGAAGCCTGGTACGATGAAATTTATAAAAACAAAAGCGCGCCGAGCGCCGAAATCTCGCAAACAGA
>CAUUAH010000062.1:0-9033 GCA_963542985.1 uncultured Campylobacter sp.
AGCCAAAAGAGTGCGACAATAGTCGCCTCTTATTTATATACCTAATTTAAGCCGATTTTTTATTAAATTTAAGGAGAAAGATGCCGTTTTTAAAGAAAAAGAAATTTTGGTTTAACGTCCATTTGATTTTAAGCCTAGCCTGTGTTTTGCCGCTGCTTATCGTCGCTCTTAGTGGCGCGGTCATATCCTATCACGACGAGATTATAGACCTTGCAAACTCGCAAAAAACCTTCGTCGAGCGAGGCGAAAAAGAGCTTAGCACGGGAGAAATTTTAGATATTTTTAAAGCTAAGGAAGCGAATTTTACGCTTAGCTACTACAAGATTAACTCGGACGTAAATCACGCTCTAGGCGTATCTGGCACGAATGCTAAAGGCGAGTTTAAGTCGTATTTTATAAATCAATACACGGGCGAGATAACGGGCGAAAATTTCGGCGATAAATTTATCGGACTAATGTTAAATTTACATACTAACTTAGGCCTTGGACTTAGCAAAAACGAGACTCTGCGGCTTATAGGAAAGCACATCGTTGCAGTTTGCAGTATGGCTTTGGTTGTTTTAGTTATATCTGGATTGATAATCTATTACCCTAGTTTTAAAACAAAATTTATACGCGCGTTTGCTCTAAAAATCAAGACCAAAGGCTATGCGTTTTTGTACAGCCTGCACGGATTTGCCGGCGTTTATCTTTGTTTATTTTTGGCTTTTATGAGCGTTACGGGGCTTTACTGGTCGTATGACTGGGCGGCAAAGCTCGTAAATAACGCGCTTGGCGAAAAGGAAATTTTCAGAAAAAAGAGCTTTACGCAAGTGAGAGGATTTTCGCTGGAGGACGAGGCCAAGATAGCAAATTTAGAGGCCGCGATAGATATTTTTAAACGAGATAGAGAGGATTACGAGCTTTTTAACGTCATCACGCAAGAAGACGGCGAAAATTTTATGATATTTTACTTTGACAAAGGGCTGGAAGAGGACGATAAGGTAAATACGATGACGATAAACGCCGCTAAGGGGCAAATTATCAGGCACGCGAGGTTTGACGACGACAAAAGCTCGATGCCAAGGCCTTTTGCGATTCACAAAGCGGTTTTGAGCTTGCATTCGGGATATTTTTTGGGCGAGGTCGGTAAATTTATATTTTGTTTAGCTTCGGCATCGGTTTTATTTTTCGTTATAAGTGGCTTTTGGATGAGCTTAAAACGGCTCAAAAGATAAATTTGATAAAATCGCTCCAAAAAACTGAAAAAGGCTAAATATGCGAGTGATTTTGGATGGATTTGACGGCTCTTTTTTGCCGATTTTGCAAAGCTTTAAGGCTGTGATGCCGAGCCTTCGTATAACAGGCATCGAGGAGCTCGGACAAAGCGCCAATGAAGCTCCGAGCAAAGACGAGGGTAGTGCGGACGCTATCAACGTAAACGAACTTTTTTCGCGCCAAGACGAGCGGGACGAGCTTTTACCTGACGGAACTTTATTTTTGCAAGATGATAAATTTGACGGGAGCGGCGAAACTGCGGCTGTCAAATTTGATGAAAACGTAAAATTTGAAGGTATTCAGGCTAGCGATGACGCTAAATTTGAACAAAATTTAACGGCTGATGGCGAGAAAACGGCTTCCGTATGGGAGCAAAATTTGCAAAACAGTCAGGACGATGCGCCGCGACAAGACGCCAATCTGCAAGGAAAAGATATTTCGCAAACCAGCGCTTTAAGCGAAATAACCAAAACTGCGCCAACTAGCCAAAGCGCGCAAACCGCCGCCCCGCGCGAAACTCCTGTTTTTGGCGGAGCTACGCAAACGGCACCGTCTAGTAAAATATCCGCTTCTAATGAAGCCCTAAAAACGGCCGCTTCGGACGCATCTGCGCAGGCTGCGCTATTTGATTTTAACGAGTCTGCTCAAAATTTGCCGCCGTGCGCCGAGCCAAAAGCCGCGCTTGAACGCAAAAAGCACGAAAGCGCGAGCCTGTTTACCGACGAAGAGGTGAGGGCGATACTAGAGCTAAAATAAAAGGCTCAAATTTGACGAACTAAACGGTCAAATTTGATGGAAAATGAAGCAAAACACGTAAATTTTACCGCGCCGCAAAAGTAAAATTCGTAGTTTTAAAATTTAAATAAAAATTTTAAGTATAAGCGTCAAATTTTTCCGCTAACCTCGCGATATTTAGCTATATCTTAACTATTTTTCGTTAAAATCGACAATTAAAAATTCTCGGAAAAAAAGATGGAAAAGAAATATAGACCAAACGTCGCGGCGGTCATACTTGCGCCCTCTTATCCGTTTGATTGCAGGATATTTATCGCGCAAAGGTGCGATATGACGGGTATCTGGCAGTTCCCACAGGGCGGTATAGACGACGGCGAGACGCCGCGCGAGGCTCTAAAAAGAGAGCTCAAAGAGGAGATAGGTACGGACGACGTGGACGTGCTTAGCGAGTATCCGCAGTGGGTTAGCTACGACTTCCCTGAGGGTACGACGAGTAGGAAATTTTATAACTTTGACGGGCAGACGCAAAAGTATTTTTTAGTGCGGCTAAGACCTAGCGCGAAGATAAATATAAACACCAAAAAGCCCGAATTTGACGAATATAGATTTATAAACTCAAGCGAGGTTTTGAGCGACGTAAACCACTTCAAAAAGCCGATCTACGGTAAGGTTATCGGCTACTTTAAAGAGAAAGGATTTATTTAATGTTAATCGTCCAAAAATACGGCGGCACGAGCGTTGGGACGCTTGAGAGGATAGAAAACGTCGCCGCGAGAGTGATAGAAACTAAAAAAAGCGGCGCGGACGTCGTGGTCGTGGTCTCGGCGATGAGCGGCGTGACTAATCAGCTGGTGGACTACGCCTCGCACTACACCAAAGACCCAGACGGCGTAGCAATGGATATGTTGCTTAGCTCCGGCGAGCGCGTTACCTGCGCGCTTTTAACGATAGTGCTGATAAATTTAGGCTATCCCGCAGTTGGTCTAAGCGGTAGGCTAGCTGGCATCATCACCGATAGCGTGCATACTAAGGCTAGGATCGAGGCGATAGATACTAAGCGTATGAAAGAGGAGCTAAAGGCGGGCAAGATAGTCGTCGTAGCGGGCTTTCAGGGTATAGACGAAAAGGGCGACGTGACGACTTTGGGACGCGGCGGTAGCGACCTTAGCGCCGTGGCGATCGCGGGCGCGCTGAATGCGGATCTTTGTGAGATTTACACCGATGTGGACGGAGTTTATACCACCGATCCTCGCATAGAGCCAAAGGCCAAAAAGCTAGATAAAATCAGCTACGACGAGATGCTAGAGCTTGCGAGCCTAGGCGCAAAAGTGCTGCAAAACCGCTCGGTCGAGCTAGCTAAAAAGCTAAACGTAAATTTAGTCACCAGAAGCAGCTTTAATCACAACGAAGGAACACTAATAACAAAGGAAGAGAGTATGGAAGCAGTGCTAGTAAGCGGTATCGCGCTAGATAAAAACCAAGCTAGAGTAACTTTAAGAGGCGTGGTAGATAAGCCGGGCATCGCGGCTGAAATTTTCACCGCGCTTGCAGAAAAAAACATAAACGTAGATATGATAATCCAAAACGTAGGCCAGGACGGCACGACGAATCTCGGCTTTACCGTACCGCAAAACGAACTTCACGTCGCAAAAGAGTGCATGGATAAACTAAGCGCGTCGAGGGAAATTTTATACAACGACGAGATAGTTAAGGTCTCGGTCGTGGGCGTAGGTATGAAAAGCCACACGGGAGTGGCGTCTCTAGCCTTTCAAACGCTAGCAAACGAAGGCATAAATATCCAAATGATCTCCACGAGCGAGATAAAAATCTCGATGATCGTCGATCAAAAATACGGCGAGCTAGCCGTTCGCGCACTACACGAAGCTTATAAACTCGATAAATGAGCGATTTTATAAAATGGACGCTCGAGGCGATCCGCGAGGAGGGATCGCTGATGAGCTGGATGGAGGAGAGGCGCACCGAGTGGACGCCTTTGCTCGCCTCGAAGCTTAAATTTTTACTCGAAGGGCGCGCATTTATTTTGATAACCGATAGCGAGCGCGGCTGGTTTGAGGAGTATTTTTTAAAAAATATAAACAAACCCACGAACGCTCGCCCGGTGTTGCCTTTTTTCTCGTTAAAGGCGCTTTATCCCTCTTTTGAAAATATCGGCTCAAAAGAGGAAGTCTCGCTACTTTTAGACATGCTTAGCCTTGCTTTTCCAAACGGCTATGTGTTTTTTTACGTCGGCAAAAGCGCGGACAAAAGCTCGCAAATCGCCAAAGGCAAGGACGATAGCTACATGTGGCTTTTTGACGAGCAGGCGCAAAATAGCTTTTATCTTAGCTCCTCCGACGGCGCGCTAGATATCAAGCTTTTGTCGCTGTTTAGACTCTTTGATAAGAGCATAGACGCTGCTTTATTTGCGAAAGTAACGCTTTAGTCTATGCGAAGCAAAATCGTAATCACGAGCGATTTTGAAGCCTTAAAAGAAGAAATTTTAGGGCTTTACGGCGTAAATTCGGTTAGATTTTTTTTCGCCGAGGACTTTTTGCTAGAAAACGCAAAAGAGGTCGCCGCCGAGGCATATATCGCCGAGAGCGAGTCTAAGCTACTAGTTTTAGGCGCTAAAAATTTCCGCGTCGAGGCTCAAAACTCTCTACTAAAAATCATCGAAGAGCCGCCTAAAAATATCTTTTTTATCATAGCTTGCGAGTCGAAAAATATGCTCCTGCCGACCGTTCGCTCGCGCCTAGTTACCGAAAACAGACTCGAAAAAAAGCAGCGAGAAAAAACGGGATTAGATTATAGACGCCTCGAGCTAAAAGAAATTTGTGCGTTTATCGATGAAAAATCGGCTTTTGAACGCTCCGAGAAGCTCGGCAAAAACGACCTAAAAGAGCTAATCGCCGCCATAGCTCTCGAGGCTACGGCGCAGGGGGTCAAATTTAGCGCCGAAGAGCTTGAGTATTTTTTCAAAGCCGTGCGCCTGGCCGAGCTAAATACCAAAACCCACGCGCTTCTTACGCCGATACTTCTTATGATTTACGAAAAAGGGCTTAGATGAGAATTTTTAAAATCAATCCGCAAACTGATTTTAACGAGATTTGCGAGATTATCCGTCCTAGCGACGAGGGGCGAAATTTGATGAAAAAAAAGTCGGCGATCAACTTTTTTTTGATTAAAGATTTGCGCTCGCCGGCGGCCAATCTCCTAAAGCAAGATGCGCTAAGCGTGGGCGCGGAGCTCGTGACTAACCGCGACGTGATTCTGGGTGGAGCAAATTCGGTCGCGCTTTTAATGGCTACCGATGCGCAAGTTCTTGCGCTTGCCAAAAAAGAGTCCGCTCAGGATTTCGGGCTAAAAAATTTGGCCAAATTTTTAAAATCCCCGTTTAAAAAATCGCAGCACGCGCAGATAATGGGCGTCGTAAACGTAAATGAAGATAGCTTTAACGCCGCAAGCCGCGTGAACGAAAAAAGCGGTATAGCTCGCATCGAAGAGATGATCGAGCAGGGTGCGGAGTATATCGACGTGGGTGCGGTGAGCTCGCGGCCCGGTAGCAAATACGTCGGACGCGAGGTCGAATTTGCCAGACTGGAAAAGATCGTCGCCGAAATTTACCGCCTAAATTTGCACGAAAAGGCGATATTTAGCCTAGATAGCTTTGATGCGTACTGCCTAGAATACGCGCTAAATCACGGCTTTAAGATGATAAACGATATCACGGGCGACGTTAGTCTATGCGCTCTAGCGGCGCGCTACGGCGCTACCTACTGCCTCATGCACATGCAAAATAGCCCAGAAAATATGCAGGATAACCCGCATTATGATGATTTGCTAGGCGAGATAGACGCGTTTTTCGAGGCTAAGATCTCCGCGGCGCAGGATCTTGGATGCCGCGATATCGTGCTTGACGTAGGAATCGGCTTTGGCAAGACGGCAGAGCAAAATATGATTTTGATAAAAAATTTAGAGCATTTTTTGCGCTTCGGTTTGCCGATCTTAGCGGGCGCTAGCAGAAAATCGGTTATAAATTTTTATAGCCCCAGCGAGATAAAAGACCGCTTGCCGGGCAGCCTCTATCTGCATCTAGAAGCCTTTAGAAACGGCGCGCAAATCATCCGTACGCACGATGTGGCCGAGCATGCGCAGATGTTTAGGCTGGAAAACGCGATGAGAAAGCTTGCGGTGCGGTAAACGAAGCAAATTTAACGAGGAAAAATGGATAAAAAAGAGTATTTAGAGGCCGTAGATACGCTAAATGCGTGGGCGAAGGCCTACTACACCGACGACGCGCCCATAGCCACCGACGAAGAGTACGACGAGCTTTATCATAAAGTACTGGAATTTGAGAGGTCAAATCCTAGTGATATCTCGATGTTTAGCCCGACAAAGCGCGTCGGCGGCGAGGTTAGCGAGGGCTTTGTCAAGGCTCGCCACGGCGCGCGCATGTGGTCGATGGAGGATATTTTTAGTTTTGATGAGCTGCTAGCGTGGCTAAAGCGCGGCGACAAGGAGGGACTAGAGTTTGCGCTTCAGCCTAAATTTGACGGTGCTAGCTTAAATTTGCTCTATGAAAACGGCTCTCTCGTGCGAGCTATCACTCGCGGCGACGGCGTGATCGGCGAGGACGTCACGAGCAATGCAAAAGTCATCAAAAACATCCCGCTACAAATCGCCTATAGCGGCAGCATCGAGATCCGCGGCGAGGTCGTGATCGCTAAAAACGACTTTGACGAGATAAATTTCGCCCGCTCGCAAAGGGGCGAGTCGCAGCTATCAAACCCGCGAAATGCAGCCGCCGGCAGCCTGCGCCAGCTAGATAGCGCCGTGACGGCGTCGCGCAGGCTGAGGTTTAAGCCATGGGGCTACGGCGAGCAAAATTTGGGTCTTGAAACCTACTCGCAGATGATGGATTTTATCTATTCTCAGGGCTTTGAGCGCGAGGAGTTTTTTAAAATTTGTCGCACCGCCGAGCAGATCGAGGATGTGTATAAGCAGCTAGTTGCGCAGCGCGACAACAAGCCTTTTATGATGGACGGACTCGTGGTGCGCGTGCAGAGTATCGCAGCTAGCGAGGAGCTTGGCTACACGGAGAAATTTCCTAAATTTATGGTCGCGTATAAATTTCCCGCGATCGAAAAAACCACCCGGCTGCTTGACGTCGCGTTTCAGGTTGGACGCAGCGGTGTCGTGACTCCTGTGGGCGTGCTTGAGCCCGTAAATATCGACGGCGCGATCGTAAAGTCCGCCACGCTGCATAACTTCGACGAGATCGAGCGTCTAGGCGTGCAAAAGAATGATTTTATCAGCATTATCCGCTCGGGCGACGTGATACCAAAGATCACGGGAGTCTTTAAACAGCGCAGAGACGGCTCGCAAACCCCGATAGAGAGGCCGCGCGAGTGCCCCGTGTGCGGGTCGATGCTGCTAGACGAGGGCGTTTTCGTCAAGTGTCAAAACCTCGAGTGTAAGGCTCGCGTGATAAATTCGCTCATACATTTTGCGAGCAAAAAGTGTCTAAATATCGACGGACTTGGCGATGCGATCGTAAATCAGCTTTTTGAAGCGGGCTTGGTCGCCAAAATCGCCGACATTTACGAGCTTACGGCGCAGGATTTGGCGCGGTTAGAAGGCTTTAAGGATAAAAAGATCGCAAATTTACTCGGTGCCATCGAGGCTAGCCGCTCGCCCGCACTGCATAGCTTTATAGCGAGCCTGGGTATCGAGCACATCGGTGAAGTAGCGGCTAAAAAGATAGCGCAAATTTACCCGCAAAACTGGCGCGAGCTAAGCTTTGGCGAGGTGGCCGCGATCGAAGGCTTCGGCGAGGCGATGGCAGAGAGTTACGCGGAGTTTATGCAGGTAAATAGGCAAAATTTGGACGAAATTTTGCGTTTCGTTAGCCCGCAAGCGCAGAGTTTTGAGACAAAACAAAGCGCGATAAGCGGCAAAACGTTTGTGATAACGGGCACGCTTAGCAAGAGCAGGGATGAATTTAAGGCTATTTTGGAAGCAAGCGGCGCGAAAGTAAGTGGCTCGGTGAGTAAGAAAACGGACTTCGTGCTTTACGGCGAGGAGGCGGGCAGCAAGCTAGATAAAGCGCGCGAGCTAGGCGTCGCGACGATAACCGAGGACGAACTAAGGCGGATGATTGAGATTTGATCTATTTACCGCGAGCCGCCTAAATATCAGCCGAAACAAAGCTACCGAGCTCATAAAAAACGGCAAAATTTTGCTTAACGGCAAAATTTGCTCTAAGCCCAGCTTTGAGGTGGGCGAATTTGATAAATTTGACGGCGCGGACGGGCTAAATTTAGACGAGACTACGGACGTAAATTTGAAGGCCGGCCAAAATAGCGCGGAAGTGGAAACTAAAAATTTATGCGAAACAAATTTGACGGATGCTGTCGAAACCGCGTGTAAAAAGGCCTGTAGCGGCGAGCAAAATTTAAATTCTAGCGACGCAAAAATTGAGCTCGTCGGCGAAATCTACGTCGGACGCGGCGCGCTAAAGCTAAAAAGCTTTTTAGCGGCTTGTCCGCTTGATGTGTGGGACAAAAACGCCCTAGACGTAGGCTCAAGCACGGGCGGTTTCGTGCAAATTTTACTTCAAAACGGCGTAAAAAGCGTTACCGCGCTAGACGTAGGTAGCTCGCAGCTGGATGAGAGTCTGAGAGCCGATGCGCGCGTGAAAGTGGCTGAGAATACCGACGTGCGCGAGTTTGCGGTTGGATTTCAAAACTCGGCCAAAGATGGTAAATTTAACGGCGCAAGGCAAAATTTAAAAAACCAAATCGAGCCAAATTTTAATCCTGGCAAATCAAATTTTATCGAGCAAGACGGATTTTTAAATGAACAAAGCGAACCAGTTTTTGTGCCGTCAAATTTAACGCAGATTGGCGCTAGGACGGGCGAGTCAAATTTGGCTAGAGTAGATTTCGTAGCAAAAAACCAAAACGCCAAATTTGACTCCCGCGCCGCCAAAAACCTCGCACGCAAATTTGATCTCATCACCTGCGACGTGAGCTCTGTCTC
>CAUUAH010000063.1:0-8814 GCA_963542985.1 uncultured Campylobacter sp.
GATGAGCGCTAGTCTCGTGGGCTCGGAGATGTGTATAAGAGACAGACACAAAATTTTACGTAAAGAGCAGAAATGACTACTTTTAGCAAAGATGAAATTTACACGGCGACGGAAGTGGTGCGAAATTTTAGCGCCGTTTTAGGCAAGGTCGGCAAGGCGCAGATGAAGCGCGCGGTGATCGTCAAAAATAATAAATTTGAAGCCGTACTGCTAAATATGGGCGAATACGAGCGCCTATGCGAGGCTGTCGAGGTGCTCCAAAGCATATATGAGGCTAAAAAACGAGCAGGAAGCGGCGAATAATGGCGGTCAAAGAGGTAAAATACGGCGGCAAAATTTACCGCATCAGCTACGAGACCGTAAATTCCGCAAATAAGGACGTCGCACTATTTTTGCACGGCTGGGGCGCGAACAAAGAGATCATGAAAAAAGCTTTCGGCGCGTATTTTAAGGACTTGCGGCACGTTTACGTCGATATGCCGGGCTTTGGCGCGAGCAGTATGCACGGCGCGCTAGCGACGAAAGACTACGCAAAAATCATGAAATCCTTTTTAGACGAGCTTGGCGCAAGCCCCAAAATCATCTTTGGACACAGCTTCGGTGGCAAGGTCGCAACCCTGCTAAACCCCCAATATCTCGCTCTTTTAAGCTCGGCCGGCATCGTAGCCAAAAAGCCGCTTTGGGTGCGATTTAAGATCGCTTTGTTTAAGTTTTTAAAGCTATTCGGCCTTGGATTTTTATACAAATTTTTCGCCACGAAAGACGTAAAAGGCATGAGCAAAACGATGTACGAGACCCTAAAAAACGTCGTCGATGAGGACTTTAGCTCCAAATTTGCGGACTTTGGCGGCAAGGCGTTTATATTTTGGGGCGAGGAGGACAAAGCCACGCCTCTAAAAAGCGGCGAGCGCGTAAGCCGCCTCATCAAAAACAGCGAATTTCACGCGTTAAAAGGCGATCATTTTTTCTTTTTGCTCCACGCGCGCTACATCGACGGCGTCGTGAATGCGGGGTTAAATTTGACGGACTTGGATAAAGAAAGCGGGATAGAGAGCGTAAAAATTTTAAGCCCGAAAAACCGTGAAAATTTGAGCGAGGAAACCCGGAGCGCCGACGAAAACGGCGATCTTAAAAACGCTACCGAGCAAAATTTGACGGAATTTACCCAAGAGGCTTTGGAGCAAGAGGTCGTCATAAGCACAAAAACCGTCTCTCAAAGCAGCCTTTTTGACGAGCAATCGCAAAATAGCATCTTTGCCGATAAAAACCCACAACTTGACGGCGCAGGCGACGAAAGCAACCAAGTTGTTGCGAACAATATTTTTAAAGAAAATTTGTTTGACGAGCAAGAAAGCGCGCAAAATCAATCGGAACTTAAAAACGATGTTTTAAACAGCGACGATCAAAATCAAATTTTGCCAAAAGATGAGCAGGGTGATCAAAAAATCCCCAAAAAGCCGGTGCAACAAACGTTTGATTTGAGCTAGCGTGCAAATTTAAGATTTACGCTTTTGATTTAGTTATTAACATTAAATTTATGCGGGTTTAGCAGGCCTACATCAAATTTACGAGCTAAATTTAAGCCCAAAATCTGTAAAATCTCGGCTGATAAATTTGCATTTTTACGGCACCGATAAAGCAGGGTGGCTAAATTTGGCTCTCAAATTTAACAGAAAAAACTATCAAAATTTACGCCAAGCTCGTAAAAACAAACTGCAAAATGTCAAATTTGGCAAAAGCGGCACGGAAAAGCCAGCTCAAACGAACCTAGGAGAAAAAATGAACGAAACCATCATAAATGTCGGCCTTGCCGCGACGCAGATTTTATTTACGTTTGCGCTGGGATTTTATCTCATCACCTGTCTTCAGTGGTTTTCCTACAAGTTCGAGCGCGTACTATTTCACTTCACCAGGCCGCTGTGGCACGTGTTTTTCCTCATCGTGCCGATCGTGCTTTTTTACGGGGCGGAGCGGTTTTTCTGGATTTATTTTTACTTTGCACTGGTGCCAAGCCTCGCTCTTTGGCATAAAAAACTCGATAAAAAGCTGGTTTTTACTCCGCGAGTCAAGCGATTTTTTGTTATCTTAACGCTCGCCGTTATCGCTAGCTACGCCGTTTATATAGCGACGCAGTACCGCGTAAATCTAGGCGTCGTCCTGCCGCTCGTGGTTTCTTTTGCGCTTAGCTTTTTGCTGGAAAAGGCGAAATTTAAGGCATATGAAAACAGCGCGCGCAAAAAGCTGGCCTCGATGCCGGAGCTCAAAATCATCATGATAACTGCAAGTTTTGGCAAAACTAGCATAAAAAATTTCCTCTTTGAGCTGCTTAAAAACGACTTCGTCTGCCGCAAAACCCCTCGTAGCGTAAACACGCTAGCAGGCCTCATCCAAGACGTAAACAACGAGCTTGCCGCTGGTACGCAGATATACATCGCCGAGGCCGGCGCGCGCCTAAAAGGCGACATCGCGCAGATCACGGAGTTTTTGAGCCCGCACATCGCCATAGTCGGCGAGATCGGCGCGCAGCATATCGAGTACTTTAAAACGCTCGAAAATATCCGTGCTACAAAGCTTGAGGCTCTTGGCTCAAAGCGTCTAGAAAAGGCTTTCGTGCACAGCAGTACGCAGGCAAACGAGGGCGAAAAGATAGAAATTTACGACAAAGACCTAAGCGGCGTTGAAGCGAGCCTGGATGGGGTTAAATTTAAGCTTGGCGAGAGGGAGTTTCACTCGCCGCTACTTGGTAAATTTAACGCCGCAAACCTAGCCGTCTGCGTCAAAACCGCGCTATATCTGGGGCTAGACGAGGCTAGGGTCGCCTCCGCTCTCTCGCGCCTAAAAAACGTCGAGCATAGACTTGAGCGTATAGATGCCGGCGGCAAAATCATCATCGACGACGGTTTTAATGGCAACTTTAACGGCATGAGTGCCAGCTACGAGCTAGTCGCCAGCTACGAGGGGCGCAAGGTGCTCGTGACGCCGGGCATCATGGAGAGCAGCGACGAGGAGAACGAAAAGCTAAGCAAAATCATCAACAAAACCTTTGATATCGTCATGCTGACAAGCTCGCTAAACGCCGTCGCGCTACTAAAGCACCTAAGCAGGCCAAAAGTCATCATCATCAAAGATAAGTCAAAAATGCAAGAAGCCCTGGCGCAAAACACCAAAGCGGGCGATCTGATCCTTTTTTCAAACGACGCGCCAAGCTTTATGTAGGGGGCAAATTTAGCGGCGGCGCTTCTAGCTGCTCAAATTTGATTTGAAATTTACTCTGCTCACATCGGCGGAGATTGATTTAAAAAAATGCATTTTTAAGGTGCGGGTTATGCCAAGCACCGATTTCCGCAGACGAAAGATAAAATAGGGCGGCTAAATTTAAACGACTCAAATTTAACCCCAAATTTGAAGTTAAATTTAAATCCCCGCGCTAGCCATCCCAGCCTCGATCAAAAACTGGCTAGGCTGGTAGTTTATCTTTTTGATTTTGTCGTATTTGGCGTAGCTTAAAATCAGCTCGTCGCGTGCCCTCGTGACCGCGACGTAAAAGAGCCGCCGCTCCTCCTCGAGCGAGCCGCCCATGCTCATGAGTTTGAGGTTCGGAAAGCGATTTTGCGCGAGATCGACTACGAAAACGAGGTCAAACTCAAGCCCCTTTGAGGCGTGCACGCTTAGCAGATTTACCCCTTCGCCGCTGCTCATTTCGCTGCTGCCCAGCGTGATAAAGTTATAAAATTTCTCCGCCTCCGAGTAATTTTTGGCTAGTTCGTCAAGCACCTCTAGCTTGCCCGCGATGCGCTCCAGGGCCTCTTTTTTTAGTGTTTCGTCGATGTTGCCGTTTTTTTGCGTGGCGCGCTTGGTGGCAAGATTATCGGCGATGAGGGCGTAAATTTTGCTATTTTTGAGATCCTCTATCAACGAGGTCGGGCGCGAGTGGCGTTTGGCGGCGCTTAAAAAATTATAAATTTCATACAAAAACTGCCCGCCGCTCTCGCTTAGTTTTTGCATTTTTAAAATCGGATGCGCGAAAAAATCCTCGCAAAAGTTAAATTTAGCAAAGCGCGACTTCTCCCCGACCTCGTCAAGCTCGTCAAAAAGCCCTAGTTGGTAGTTTTTGGTCTTTTTAGCGAAGGCCTCCACACTATCGTCAGGCTGCAAAAATCCGCGCACGACGTCGCCGTGTCCGACCTTGCTCAGCACTTCAAAAATCTCCTTGCTAAGCGCCGCACCGACGCCTTTTGCGTATTCGCACACGTGGATAAAGGCCATGATGTCCTTTGGGTTGATGAGGATACCCAGCAGATCCATCGCAGCGCGCACCTCGCGGCTCTCAAAAAAGCTCACGCCGCCCTTTCGCTTGGAGCCTATGCCAAGCTCTCGCAGCGCGACTTCTAGGCCGTCGGCGCTTGAGTTGTTGCGAAAGATAATGGCGATGTTTTCTTGTTTATATTTTGAAACGGCGATGATCTGCGCGATGTTGGCGTATTGGTCGAAAAGCTCGTTGTAAACCAGCAGCTTTGGCGAGGTAAATTTACCCTCGCGGCCGACGACTAGTTTTTTTTCATAAAGGCGCGGGTTGTTTGCGATGACTTTGTTGGCAAGTGCTAGGATGGCGGAGCTACTGCGGTAGTTGATGTTTAGCGCGTAGATTTTAGCGTCTGCAAAGCGATCCTTAAACGAGCCGATGATCTCGATGTTTGCGCCGTTAAATGCGTAAATGCTCTGGTCAAAATCCCCGACGCAAAAAAGGCTTTTCGTCTCAAAAGCGCTGATGAGCGAGCCTTGCAGCGAGTTTGTGTCCTGATACTCGTCGACTAAAATTTCCTCAAATTTTAGCGGCGCGCCTTTTCTTAATTCGTTACGCATTTTGATAAGTAAGTCGTTAAAATCCGCGTAGCCGAATTTACTCTTTTCCTCCTCAAATTCGCGCAAAACGTCCTCGTAAATCTCGGCATATACGCCTTGTTCGTCGCTTCGCTCCTTTAACCACTCGCCAAAAGTCTGCTTTAGGGCTAAATTTTGAAATAGCGAATACGCGTCGTAAAGATAAGCGCCGCCGTATGGCTTGACATCACTTAGATGGTTAAATTTGCGCCTTTCTACGAGCGATTTTAGCAGCGTTTTTAGCTCGCTTGGCTGCTTTAGCGTGACGGGTTTTTCTAGAAATTTAAGCAGCGAATAAGAAACTGAGTGAAACGTGCCCGCCGTGATGCGCGAGGTGATTTTTTTATCAAAATGTCGGTTTAGACGCTCGATCATCTCGGCCGCGGCCTTGTTGGTAAAGGTTAGCAACAAAATTTTCTCGGGCTTTACGCCTAAATTTAGCAGATGGGCGATGCGCGCGACGATGGTGCTGGTCTTGCCGGTGCCCGCACTTGCGATAACTAGATTGTGCCCAGCGGGGGCTGTCGCGGCGGCGTATTGTTCTTGATTTAGTTTTGAAAGGGGCATATTTTCCTCGCGTTTTAAAAGGCCAGATTATACCCAAACGGGCTTAAATTTATAAAAACGCAAAAGCGGCGAGGGCTAAATTTATTCGCCCCACGTTTACAAAGTGAGGCGAATAAATTTAGCGGTTTTATTTTGGATTTAGTATTTCTTTTAGCTCCTCATCGCTTAGTTCGTAGCGGTAAATTTTGAGATAAAATTTTTTGACTTCATCTTCTAAATTTAGCTCGGTAAAAATTTCGGGATAAAAGATTTTAGCTAGCCAAAGCGGCTGCAAGGCACCCTCGGCGCTTCTAACCGACCATAGATATACCCCACTAGGCACGACGAATACGGCGCCGTCTTTGACCGCTTTTAGTTTTGCAAACGCAGGATTATTTAGGATTTTTTCCTTGCCTTCGCGCGAATTGGTTATGATTATATCGGGATTAAAGATAATAACCTGCTCCTCGTTTATCGTCTTTGAGATTTTAAAGTCCGCTTCGTTATCTTGAGAGCTTAAATTTATTCCGCCGGCAATTTTTATGTACTCTGCGCCGATATCTTTGCTGCCGATCGTGCTAAAATTTCCGGAGTTAAAATTTAAGGCCAAAACCCTCTTTTTATCCTTGATATTTTGGACTTTTTCGCTTACGTATTTTATATTTTCGTCAAAATACTCGTTAAATTCCTCCGCTTTTTTTACCGCATCAGCGCCTAAAATTTGGGCTATTTTATTAACTGCGCCTTTTATCTCGCTAGCGTTGCTAAATTTATTTATATTTACGACCGCTATGCCGGCGGCTTCTAGCTGCGCCTTTTGATTTTCGTCAAATATCATGCCAAGGGGCCCAAAAACTACCTGCGTGTTTGAAGCGATGATACTCTCAACACTGCTTGTTAGAGAGCCGCTGACGTTATTCATCGTTTTTATTTTAGGGAAAATTTTACTCATCATTTTCGGTAGCCGCGCTGCGCCCGAGATGATTTTATCTTCACCCGTTAACATCGCGCTCATCTGCGTAAAAGCCCCTATCATCGGCGTTACGCGCTCTACGTTATCAGGGATTTGCACCTCTTTGCCATCGTCACCAACGACGATACGCGCCTGCAAGATACAAACAGCCAAAATCAAAACCGCCAAAATCTTTCTCATTTTTTCTCCTTAGATGATCGGTACGCAGGAGTAGAGGCTCCTGCCTTCGATCTCGTTTTTTACTACTCTTATATCCGCGCCATATGCGAGCCTTAAATTTTCATCCGTTATCGCTTCGTGCGCGCTGCCGTAGATGATATTTTGCTCTCTTTTTAAAAGCGCGACCTTAGCGTCAATATAAAAAGCGTGCTCGGCAAAGTGCGAAGTCATGATGATCTTATGCCCGTTTGCCGCTAGCTCCTTTACGGCTTTTAGGATTTTTATCTGATTGCCGAAGTCCAAATTTGAAGCGGGTTCGTCAAGCATCACGGCATTTGCCTCCTGCGCTAAAGCCCTTGCGATCAAGACCATTTGCCTCTCGCCGCCGCTGATATCGGTGTAAATTTTATCCGCAAATTCGCTCATTCCTAGCATCTCAAGCTTTTGAAGGGCTATCTTTACGTCCTTTGCGCTTGGATTTTCAAAGGCTCCAATATAGGGCGAGCGCCCCATCAAAACGACGTCTAAAACTTTAAAAGCAAAGGGCGGCGTGTGAGCCTGAGGCACGTAGCTAACGATCTTTGCGCGCTCTTTATCGTTTAAAGCGAAAAAATCTCGCCCGTCTGCTAAAATTTCTCCGCCAAATGGCTTTAAAAATCCCAAAATCGTCTTAAAAACAGTTGTTTTTCCAACTCCATTTGGTCCTAACAAGCACAAAATTTCTCCGTCTTTTAACTCGGAGCTAAATTCTTTCACGACTAGCTTTTTGCCGTATCCACAGCTTAAATTTTTTATTTCAAATTTCACAGCCAGCCCTTTTTGCTTTGATAAAGCAGGTAGATAAAAACAGGTGCGCCGATGAGAGACGTGATGATACCAAGAGGTATCTCGCTAGCCATCGCGCACCTTGCGATCGTATCTACTATCAGCAAAAATAGTGCGCCAATTAGCATCGAAACCGGCAAGAGGGCATTAAAATTTGCTCCCACGATAGAGCGAGCTATATGTGGCACGATGAGCCCGACCCAGCCTATGATACCGCAAAAAGCCACGCTAGAAGCCGTCAGCAAAGTAGAGGCGCAGATGATGATTAGGCTATAAAATTTGACGTTTACGCCCATAGCCTTAGCTTCTTCTTCGCCGAATGCCAAGATATTTAGCCTAAATCTAAGCAAAAACAGCGGTACCGAGCAAAACGCCGTGACGCCTAGCATATAAAGGACGTTTTGATATCCTCCGGTGCGAGCTAGGCTACCCATCAGCCAAAACGTGATCTCGGGTAGTTTATTTTCGCTATCTGCTAGAAATTTTAAAAGCGAGCTAAAAGCGCCAAAAAGCGAAGATATGACGACGCCTGAGAGCACCATTATGATGACGTTTAGCTTGCCTCTAGCTATGAGTTGGCTTAAAAAAACTACCGCAAAAACGGCGGCTAGTCCAAAGCCAAAAGCCATTAGCGAGACGTAAAGCACGGGTAGGGAAAGGATGATAGCGATGCTAGCTCCCACCGCCGCGCCGCTAGAGACGCCCAGGATATCTGGCGATACCAAGGGATTTTTAAAAAGCCCCTGATACACCGCGCCGGCCGCAGAAAGAGCGGCACCTACAAGCACCGCAAAGGCGATGCGAGGAAGTCTGATCTGCGTTATTACGGCGTGAGCTTGCTCGTTTGACGACGGCGAGCCAAATAGCAAAGATTTTAAGCTAGCAAAAATTTCGGCTGCGCCAAGACTGTATCTGCCAATAGCCAAGGAAGCAAAAGCGCAAACTATCAGCACTACCGTTAAAACGACAAAAAGAGCTTTGTTATTCAAATTTTACCTCGCTTACATCATACCACATCGCGTAGCTTTTCGTCGCGCGGTAAAATTTAACCCCGCCCCCATCTTTTACTAGCCATTTATCCACGTTTTTTCTAAAAATTTTCTCTTTTTCTTTTGGGATCTCGCCGACGAATTTTAAAAATTCGTAAGCCTCGTATTTGTCCGTAAAACTTTTTTCATAAACGGTGTCAAAGATACGCACATTTACGTTTGCACCCAGATCGTAAAGCATATTGAAAGTGACGTTGTAGCCAAACATTCTAGGATTTTCGTTTATAAAAGGCGGACGTTTTGAAGCTCTTTCGTCGATGCCCGTAAGCAAATCCATCCAAATTTCTCTAAGACTTGGATAATCCTCCAAAAAGCTAGTTATACATACATATTTTTTCGCTGCGTCGTTTAGCTTTTTTATATCGCCAAGGCCAACCGAAC
>CAUUAH010000064.1:0-8529 GCA_963542985.1 uncultured Campylobacter sp.
ACCCCCTTTTTTAATTTTAATAAATAAAAATATAAAAACGAAATTTAAATTAAAAAATTTTTGTTTTTTTTTTTTAAATACAATAAAAATAATTTTTAGAAATCAGCAAAAATAGCGACTCTGAAACCATAAAAAAAGCATTTAGAAAACTAGCGCTAAAGTACCATCCCGACCGCAATCAAGGCGACAAAGAAGCGGAAGAAAATTTTAAAAAGGTAAACGAAGCCTACCAGGTGCTAGGCGACGAGGAAAAGCGCGCGATATACGATAGATACGGCAAGGCAGGACTTGAGGGTAGGGGCGGCTTTAGCTCTAGCGGTTTTAGCGCGGATTTTGATTTGGGCGATATCTTTAACTCGTTTTTTGGCGGTGGATTTAGCTCTGGCGCAAGCAGTCGCAAAAGAAGCAGCGACAAATATTCGCTCGATTTAGAGATAGCTCTTAGGATCAAATTTAACGAAGCGGTATTCGGCACCGAAAAAGAGATGGAATTTACGATCAAAAAACCGTGCCAGACGTGCAAAGGCAGCGGCTCGAAAGACGGTAAAACGCACGTATGTCCGCACTGCGAGGGCAGGGGGCGGATATCGCAGCAGCGAGGCTTTATGAGCTTCGTGCAGGAGTGTCCGTACTGCAACGGCACGGGCGAAACGGTCAAGGATAGATGCTCTGATTGCGGCGGTAGCGGCTACAAAGAAGAACGCCAAAGCGTCAAAGTAAATATCCCCGAGGGCATCGACGACGGTATGCGTATGCGCGTGAGCGAAAAGGGCAACGTCCCATCAACCGGCGCTAGGGGCGATCTGTACGTGCATATCGAGGTTGAAGCCGACGAGCATTTCGTGCGTCACGAAAGCGACGTTTATATCGAGATTCCGGTATTTTTCACGCAGGCGATTTTGGGCGAGACGATCACGATCCCGACGCTAAAAGGCACGACTGAGCTAAAACTGCCAGTCGGCGCAAAAGACAAGCAGCAGTTCGTATGTGATGGCCTTGGCGTAAAAAATGTAAACAGCAAAAGATACGGCAGGCTCGTAGCTCAAATCTCCATAAAAACGCCAAAAGAGCTAACGGGCGAGCAAATCTCGCTGCTAAATCAGCTACAAGAAAGCTTTGGCATCAAGGCCGGCAAGGCGAGCTACGACGAAGAAGAAGACGAGGGGATCTTGGACAAGATAAAAGGGTGGTTTAAAGGCGAAGAGTATGGCGACAAAGGCAAGAAAAAAGGCAAAAAGGCGTAAATCTAGGTCAAATTTGCCTTTTGACGGGCGTAATCTCTCGTCAAATTTACACAGTCGTTCGGGCTTAAATTTGCATCCGTTACAAAACGGTGCGTTAAATTTGATATCAAAAATGCAAGATGAATAAATTTATATTTTTAGCCGCTTTTACGGCTATTTCTTTACATGCGGTGGGGTGCGATACGAGCGGACTTCAAAAAGGTTGCGACGCGGGCGATTTTGAGAGTTGCGATAACTTGGGCCTTGCCTACATTGGCATCAAGCTTGAAGAGTGCGACCTGGGAAAAAACTACGAAAAGGCATTCGCGCTGTTTAAAAAGGCGTGCGACGGGGAGTACGTGCGCGCCTGCGTAAATTTGGGCGTCGCCTACCGCAAAGGCGAGGGCGTCAAGGCCGACGCGCCAAAGGCTGCCAAGCTCTATAAAAAAGCCTGCGATAGCGGCTATCTGCTGGGTTGCGCAAATTTAGGCTCGCTTTACGAACAAGGGCTCGGCGTCAAAAAAGACGCGCAAAAAGCGGGCGAAATCTGGCGCAAAGCCTGCGAGGCAAAGGATGGTATGTCTTGCTTTAATCTGGGCGTACTCTACTACAACGCAATGCTTGGCGAAAAAGACGTAACTAGCGCAAAAAACTATCTGCAAAAGGCGTGCACATACGGCTGGAAAGATGGCTGCGACGCGGCCGAAGCGATAGAAAAAGCTGCGAAACGCTAAATTTGCCGAAGCAGACCTTGGCGGCGGCGCGAAATTTAAATTTGCGCTACGTAATCGCTCGCGTAAATTTTAGGTTTAGCAATCAAATTTGCTTGCGTTTTACGCCAAATTTGACGGGCCTTTGCAAATAACTGTTGCCAAATTTACCCAAACGCGGTGAGTTAAAATTTACGCTTCCAAATTTGACAAAAACAAACGCGTCAAATTTGGCTCAAATTTCAGGGCAAATTTTACAAAATAAGCTTCAAATTTCACTCTCTTTTAGTTGCTCGATTTTAGCCGCCACGCTCCTATTCGTCACCTTTTCTATTTCCTCGCTCGTTGCGGTCATTATCGCTTCAAAGCTGCCGTAAAATTTTACGAGCTTTGCGATGCTGCCAGCCGATACGCCCGCGTCTGCTAGCTTGCTAGCGCCCAGATCCTCCTTGCGTTTGGTTTTTTGATGAAAGGTAATGGCAAATCGGTGCGCCTCGTCGCGAAGTCGCTGGAAAAACTGTAGCCGTCTATCGCCCGTTGGTAGCGTAAATACGCCGCCACTAGCGTAAATTTTATCCCTCGCGCCGCCTTTTGCGCGGTGGGCTTTGGCGTCTATTTTTTCTTTTGATATGGCGAGTATATCGACGTTTGCGCCGCTGCTAGCGATGATATCTGTAGCAAGATCCAGCAGCGCCTGACCGCCGTCGATGAGCCACAGATCTGGAGGACTAAGCTTGCCAAACCGCAAAGCGCGCTCTATAAGCATTTGGCGCATCTGATCGTAGTCGTTTGCATGAGAGAGGTGCATGTGGCGGTAGTGCTCTTTGGCGAAGTTGCCGTGCTCAAAGCGCACCATCGCGCCGACCGCGGCCGCGCCGAACATATGCGAGTTGTCGAAAGTCTCGATGACGTACGGCGCGCATGCGAGGCCGAAATACTCCTTTAACTCGTCCAAAAACGCGTCGTCGTGTGTTTTTAGGTACTTTTGGATAAAGACTTGCGCGTTTGTTAGCGCCATCTCGCAGATGCGCTTTTTCTCGCCGATTTTAGGCACCGAGATGCTAAATTTACGGCCGTGGCGAGCGGTCAATATCTCCTCTACAAGGCTTGCGTCTTCAAAGGCTTCTAGCGCGTAAATTTTCGCACTCACTACTGGCGCGCCAGCGGGAAAGCTCTCTAAAACGATTTGTTTGTACGCGTCGTTTAGGTCGCCTTGCGAGCTCATTTTGGCGTTCGTAATATTTTGATACACGCCGCTGATCTTGCCGCCGTGTACGCTAAAACGCACCGCGCAAAGCAAATTTTGCTCCGCACCCACGGCAAAAACCTCAAAATCTTCAAGCTTGGCTAGATCGACCTCGATTTTGACGTCTAGATCCTTGATCGCGTTGATCTTATCGCGCACGAGGGCGGCTTGCTCGTAGTTTTCGTTTTGGGCGTATTTGCTCATCAAATTTACGAGCTTTGGCAGCATAGAGAGGGGATTATTTAGCGCTGCGATCGCGCCCTCTACGACCTTGGCGTAGTCTGCGGGCGAAATTTTACTGATGAGCGGGGCTTCCGAGTAACCGATCTGATAGGGCAGATATGCGCCCGTGGCTTTGAGCGCACTTTTGCTTTGCACGAGTTTAAAGCTTAGTCTTAGCGCATCCAAGAGCTCGCGCGCACCGCGAAAATACGGCCCGAAATACTTGACGTTTTTGCCTCGGACGATCTTGCGCGTAATCTCAAAGCGCGGGAAATCCTCATCCAAATTTACGTAGATGTAGGGGTAGGTTTTATCGTCGCGCAGCAAGATGTTGTATTTGGGTCTTAGCTGCTTGATGAAGGAGCTTTCTAGTATCAGCGCATCGGCTTCGCTGGGAGTGACGATATACTCGAGGTGTACGGCCTCGCTGATCATCTTGTGGATGCGCGGGCTAACCTTGGGCGAGGGGGCGAGCGCCGGCGTAAATGAAAAGTAGCTTTTGACGCGGTTTTTTAAAACTTTAGCCTTGCCGACGTAAAGAAGCTTGCCCGCCTTGTCAAAATACTGATAGACGCCTGGCTGGGCGGGCAGCGAGCGGATCTCGTCGATTAGCAAAATTTAGCTCCCGTTTGTAAATTTACGCTTTTGCTTTGCGCGGTTAAATTTGACGCGTTTTGCGCCATATAGTGTTTATGAATTTGAAGTAGTTCGTTTGCGTACTTTGTATCTAAATTTAGCCTTATTTTATCTCGCTTCATCGCGCCCCGCTTGATTCTTTGGCTAAATTTTGCTTTATGGCAAGGCGGATCTTTTCAAATCCTTCAAAAATCCGCTCGCTTTTGGCTAAATTTACAAACTCGCCTTTAGCAGGCTCGGTGTAGTTAAAAATTCGCTTTTTTTCGTATGGGTCGGTCGCTTTTTTAAATTTTAAATGCTTTGTCACAAAAAATTTAACGTCCGTTACGCGAGCGAGCCTGCCGTCAAAATTTACGCTAGAATAGATTTTTAATAAGCCTTTTAACATTTTTATACTACCATCGCTTTTTAATTCCTGAAGTCCTAGCGGATGAAACAGGGCGAAAAACAAAATGCCGTTTTTCTCGTAGCAAAAGGCGATGAGCCTGCGATGATTTAGGCTTAAAAGCTGTAAAAATTCCCCGCATTCGCTACGGTTTTTTAATTCTTTATAAAAAGGATTATCAACAATATGTCGAATAATAGTCTTAGCGTCTTTCATAAGGCGATTTTAGCATTTTTTTTGTTAATTTTTATAGCAGGCTGCGGCCACAAGGGCGACCCATTTTATGAGGCGCCGTCCGAGCCATCAAACAGCAAAATCGAAAAAATAAATAAACTATAAATCAAGGAGAGTAAATGAAGATCGTCGGACTTTTGAGTCTGTTTTTCGCTTTGGCCTTCGGTAGCGGCGACGCTACGGGTGAGGCTTTAAATTTAACGACTACGTGGGTCGGTATCGCGAGCCTCATCATTTTCGTCGTGGGATATTTTTTCATCGCTACGGAGGAAAATTTTCACATCGATAAGGCTAAGCCGGCCATATTTATCGGCACTTTTATGTTCTTGCTCATCGGCTTTTATATGCTGGCAAACGGCCTAGACGTGCATTTGTTGCAAAATGAGGTAAATCACCTGATTTTAGAGATTTCGCAGATCGTATTTTTCCTCATGGTCGCTATGACCTATATCGAGGCGCTTATCGAGCGTGACGTGTTTAACGCGCTAAAATACAACCTCGTCTCAAAGGGCTATACATACAAAAGACTCTTTTGGCTAACGGGCGTTTTGGCGTTTTTCATCAGCCCCGTCGCCGATAACCTAACCACCGCTCTCATCCTCTCCACTGTGCTTTTAACGATAGATAGAAATAATACGAATTTCCTAGTTGCAGGCGCGATAAACATCGTCGTAGCAGCAAACGCAGGCGGCGCATGGAGTCCGTTCGGCGATATCACGACGCTGATGGCGTGGGCTGCGGGCAAGGCTCCTTTTATCGACTTTTTCGCTCTTTTCCCTGCTTCATTTATCGGCTGGCTAGTTACAGCTTTCTTGTTAGCGCGCATAGTGCCTGCGGGCAGTCCACACTTTGATCCTGCGACAGAGCCTAAAGTAACCATCAAAAAAGGCGGTAAAGTCGTTATCGGCCTTGGCGCATTTACGATATTTTCGGCTGTTATGATGCACCAGCTTTTCCACCTGCCTGCGATGTGGGGCATGATGTTTGGCTTCTCGCTTCTTAGCATCTACACTTACATCTACAAAAAAACAAATAAAAACGAAGAGCCTATGCATGTTTTCCACTATATGTCAAAGATCGAAAACAACACGCTTTTCTTTTTCTTCGGTATCCTTGCCGCCGTGGGCGCGCTACACTTCGTCGGATTTTTAAACTACGCCGTTTCGCTTTATGATAAATTTGGCGCCACAACCGTAAATATCGGCGTCGGCTTCCTGTCTGCTATCGTGGATAACGTCCCTGTTATGTCTGCCGTGCTAAAAGCAAATCCTATGATGGGCGCAGATGCGGGCGAGAGCTTAAGCCAGTGGCTTTTGGTAACGCTAACCGCGGGTATCGGCGGATCTATGATAAGCTTCGGTTCGGCTGCGGGCGTTGGCGTAATGGGCAAACTAAAGGGTATCTATACCTTCGGCGCGCATATGAAATACGCTTGGACCGTGGTTGCCGGCTATATCGTATCGGTCGTGATCTGGTACATACAGTTTGAAATTTTTCATTTATATTTTTAAAGGACGCTCATGAATAACACGATAATAGTTTTGGATTTTGGCTCGCAGTACACCCAGCTCATCGCTAGACGCCTGCGCGAGCAAGGCGTTTATACAGAGATTTTGCCTTTTAACGCTAAGGTCGAGGAGATTAAAGCGAAAAAACCCAAAGGCATAATCCTAAGCGGCGGTCCTGCTAGCGTTTATGCTCCGGATGCGTATTTTTGCGATGAGGGCGTTTTTAAGCTAAAGTTGCCGATTTTAGGCATTTGCTACGGCATGCAGCTTTTGGCGCATAAATTTGGTGCCGAAGTCGCTCCTGCCTCTCACAAAGAGTACGGCAAGGCTAGCCTTAACGTCCTAAAATCTCATCCGCTCTTTACCGATACGCCCGAAAAGCAAACCGTCTGGATGAGCCACTCCGACCTCGTAAAAAATTTGCCAAACGGCTTTGAGGCGATCGCGACGAGCGAAAATTCGCCTTATTGTGTATTTGGCGATGAAAAGCGCAAATTTTACGCTCTGCAGTTTCATCCAGAGGTACAGCACAGCGAGTTTGGTACTCAAATTTTAAAAAATTTCGCTAAATATATCTGCGGCTGCGAAAGCACGTGGAATATGGGCAGCTTTGCTAAAACCCAGATCGCTAAAATCAAAGAAACCGTGGGCAATAAAAAGGTCCTTTGCGCCGTTAGCGGTGGCGTAGATAGCTCCGTTACCGCCGCGCTTTTAGCTGCTGCGATACCGCAAAATTTGATCCTGGTTTTCGTCGATAACGGACTACTCAGAACTGGTGAGCGCGAGCAGGTCGAAGCTACTTTTAGAACGAAGCTTGGCGTGGAGCTAGTTAGCATAGACGCGAGTAAAACTTTCCTAGAAAGGCTTGCGGGCGTAACCGATCCAGAGAAAAAGCGCAAGATAATCGGCGAAACTTTTATCGAAATTTTTGAAAAAGAGGCCAAAAAGCACGATAATGTCAAATTTTTAGCCCAAGGCACGCTTTATACTGATATCATCGAAAGCTCGGTCGTTGGCGCCGGAAAGACGATCAAAAGTCACCACAACGTGGGCGGACTACCTGATTGGATGAGCTTTGAGCTAATCGAGCCTTTAAGAGAAATTTTTAAAGACGAAGTGCGCCAGCTAGGCCTTGAACTTGGCCTTTCGCGCGAGCTCGTGTTCCGTCATCCATTCCCTGGTCCGGGCCTTGCGATCCGCATAATGGGCGAGGTGAATACGCCAAGCCTCGAGCTACTACGTAAAGCCGACGTGATCCTGCGTGACGAGCTAAAATCAAGCGGTTGGTACAACAAAACGTGGCAAGCGTTTTGCGTGCTGCTAAACGTGCACTCCGTAGGCGTCATGGGCGATAACCGCACCTATGAAAACGCCGTGTGTGTGCGCGTGGTGGATGCTAGCGACGGCATGACGGCTAGCTTCTCGCGCTTACCGTACGACCTGCTAGAAAACGTCTCTCGACGCATCATAAACGAAGTAGACGGCATCAACCGCGTAGTTTACGATATCTCGAGCAAACCGCCTGCAACGATAGAGTGGGAGTAGTAGCTGTTAAGCAATCTATAAATTTTATAGGTTGCTTTTTCTATATGGTTTAGTGGAAGTTATAGTCATGAAAGAGAATAGTAAAATTTTATCTATCATAGCTTATTATTTGTCTGAATATGGCTTGAGAGCAGTTATTGATTTGGGGTTTAAGAATACGACTCAGGCTTTTGGAGAAATTTCTTTACACTTTGACCGAAATAAAAATTATATAAAGTTGAGAAGAGATGAATTTGATGCTTTGCCTGGTAGTTCAAGTCATCGGAGAGGTTGGAAAAATAGACCGCCTACAAAAGAAGTTGTTGATATTGCAGAGTATTTAAAGAGGCTTTCATATAGCGAATTAACTCAACTTGTAAAATCTTTTTTAAAATTTGAAACAACTTCAGAAGTAGCTGTTGCTAAGCAATATAATGTTTTATGTAATTCTGAAGCCGATATAGAAAATATTATAAATTTTAAAGATCATGCATCTGTGATCAAGCTAAAAGAAGGAGCGATGGCTGTAAGATTTTATAATAGGAATATAATAGACAGTCTAAAACTTCTATATGAAGGCAAGTGCCAAATTTGCAATAAGGCACCGTCTGATTTAGCTGATATTTCGGAGGCTCATCATATAGAATATTTTTCTATATCACAAAATAATGACGCAAATAACATAGTAATCCTATGTCCAAATCATCATAGGTTGATACACAGATTAAATCCTAAATTTGATTATGAAACTTTAAGTTTTATATTTCCAAATGGGGCAGTAGAGAATATCTCAATAGCTGTCTCTTATACACATCTCCGAGCCCACGAGACTAGCGCTCAT
>CAUUAH010000065.1:0-8294 GCA_963542985.1 uncultured Campylobacter sp.
ATGAGCGCTAGTCTCGTGGGCTCGGAGATGTGTATAAGAGACAGATAAAATGGCTAGAGCGGTTTTGGCCGCATCTAGCCTAGCGAAGATAAAATCAATCCGCTACTTTCATCGCGCCGCCCGCGCCCAAACCGCCTTTTACGGTTTGCATTTTGTAGTTTCTGACGGCATCGATTAGGTTATTCATCGAGTCGGTGAAGGCCGCTACGATGACTTTGCCCTCAGGAGTGTTAGCATATGCACCGAGAGATCCGCCTGCTCTACCGCCGAACAGTCCGCCAAGTCCTGCAAAATCAGTATTTCTAGCGCTTCCCTCAGCTGCCGCTAACTGTACGCCAGAGCGGTTTTCGATAAGAGTCAGCATCGTACTGGCATCACTCGTGCTAAATCCACCGGCTACCGCGCCGGCTACGCCGCCAAAAAATGCGCCGACTACGCCACCGATACCGCTAGTATCGCTTGCGCTAAAAGTTATCGAAGGCGTTAAAGTGTAGTCTGCGGCAACCATCTGACCTTTTTTAAAATTTGAAGTCTTTCTAAGTTCGCCCGACTGCATCAAGGCACGCTCTTCCATCATTTGGTTAAATGCCTTACCGCGCTCGACGACGACAAAGCAGTTTGATTGTTGCGCTAAAAGCCTAAGAACCGGAACGGTAGAAGGAAGCCTATAATCTCTTGTAAGTACGGTATACCAGTCAGAATCTCTATCTTCGTAAATCACCACGGTGCCTAAAGATTGAGAACATTTTTGAAGTTGAGCATTTGCGTTTTGAGAATTTGAACCGCCCGCAGAGCCCGTAGCAGTCGTTTTGGCGCTGCTTGAGCCCATATTCATCGACGACATACAACCCGTCAAAAGAAAAGGCAAAGCCAAAGCCGCAATCTTCGACGCGCCAAAAAACGATTTTATCATTATTTACTCCTTGAAAAAATTTCGAGAAATTGTATTATATTTGCGCTAAAAATTTACTTTACTTTAAATTTTATATTATAAAATGATTAAAAATTAACTAGAAAGGATTTTTCATGAAGAGGTTTGCTTTAATAGGTCTTATCGTTGCTCTTTTTATAAACTTTGCAGACGCTTACGACAGATATTCAAACGAATCTTTAATTATCGTACCAAACGGAAAAGCTTATAATAAAAAACGCTGCAAAGATGGATATTGCAACGATATACTTTCAAATTCCGACGTTATTTTGATGCTAGACGACCGTTACGACGATGGATACAGAAGAAACTATAAAAGAAAAGATTACCGTAGGGAACTCACTGATCAATACATGAGACAAAACGGTATCGGCAGATATGACGGATACGATGATGGAGATAGTGGTTATAATAGAGGTTATAATGACGGATACGATGATGGATATAACGACCGAGACGACGAATATTATAATAACAAACCGAGACTAGGCATCCGCGTTAGATAAATTTGAGCCCGTTCGCCGCTAGTCGTCAAATTTGATCGGCGGCGAAATTTGATTTACGAATTTGATTTACAAAAAGGAAAATAATGCTAACCAACCCCGTCGTGATCAGCATCCTCGTGATGACCGCGCTTTGTTTGCTAAGGTTTAACATCCTGCTTTCCATCCTCGTCTCCGCCCTAGTCGCGGGACTTATCTATCACGGCGGATTTGCCGGCGTAGGGGCGTTTTTCGACGCGCTAACGGCCACCACCTCTACGCTTATAACGGGTATGAAGGGCAACCTAGAAACCTCGCTCAGCTACATCCTGCTAGGCGCTCTCGCAGCCGCGATAGCCAACACTAACCTAACGGCGATCCTCATCAACGCCGTTAGCAAGGCTTTAGCAAAAACTAGCACCTATTTCGCGCTTATCATCGCCGCAATCGCGTGCTTGTCGCAAAATTTGATTCCCGTGCATATCGCTTTCATCCCGATTCTCATTCCTCCGCTTTTGCCGCTGATGAACCGCCTAGGCATCGACCGCCGAGCCGTGGCGTGCGCGCTAACTTTTGGACTAAAGGCGCCGTACGTTAGCCTTAGCGTGGGTTTTGGCCTTATCTTTCACGGTATCATACAAAAAGAGCTCGCAAACAACGGCGTAACGGTACAGATGAGCCAGATCTCAAGCGTGATGTGGATAGGTGGAGCCTCGATGCTAGTCGGACTCTTTTTGGCGATTTTCGTCTTTTACCGCAAAAGACGCGACTACGCGCACACTAAATTTGAAAACAGCGAAGAGCAAGAGGCGCAGATGGCCGCAAGCCTAGAAATGACTAAAAAAGAGTGGGCGGTGCTAGGCGGTGCGGTAGTAGCCTTTGGGGTGCAAATTTACACAGAAAGCATGCCCCTTGGCGCGCTTCTTGGGCTTTTAGTCATGATAGTTTTGGGCGGTATCGAGTACCGTAAAATCGACAAAATCATGGATAGCGGCCTAGCAATGATGGGCTTTATCGCATTTATTATGCTCGTTGCCGCGGGCTTTGGCTCGGTTTTGCGCGAGAGCGGAGGTATCGAGCAGCTAGTGGGTTTTGCTAGCGAGGTGGTGGGCGGCAAAATAGGCGGCGCGATACTGATGCTAGCTATCGGCTTGCTCGTTACTATGGGTATCGGCACGAGCTTTGGCACGATACCGATCATCGCAGCGATCTACGTGCCGTTTTCGCTTTCGCTGGGATTTTCTCCGGCGGCGATCATCCTGCTAGTAGGTATCGCGGCGGCTCTGGGCGATGCAGGCAGCCCTGCTAGCGACAGTACGCTAGGGCCTACGAGCGGTCTAAACGCCGACGGCCAGCACAATCACATATACGATACGTGCGTGCCGACTTTTATCTTCTTTAATATACCGCTACTAATCGGCGGCGTTATCGGAGCGATGATTCTCTGATCTAGTCTCGTCTTTTGAGTGCTTTTTGCGGAGTTTGCTAAAATTTTGCTCGGCAGACTACATGTCTAGCCTATGCAAAATTTTAGCCGCACAGCCCCAAAAATCATCTCAAAATACTTCGCCTTAACTTTTTCTGCTTAAATTTGAAGTAAATTTACAAATTTAACTCATATACTCTTTTTCGCTACTACCTTCACAAATACTAAACCAAATTTAAAATTTGGAACGTCTTTTGCTTTAGTGATCTCAAAATTTACTTTTCAAAAAGGATAAAGCTATGATGAGATCACTTTGGTCGGGCGTTACCGGACTTCAAGCCCACCAGATCGCTATGGACGTCGAAGGCAACAACATCGCCAACGTCAACACAGTCGGATTTAAATACAGCCGCGCAAATTTCGACGACCTTATCTACCAAACTTCACGCATCGCTACCGGTCCGCAAAGTCGTCACGGCGGCGTAAATAGCATGCAAGTTGGCCTTGGCACGCAGATAAACTCGACGACTAAAATTTTTAAACAAGGCTCGCTGCAAACCACCGACAAACAAACCGATATCGCGCTTCAAGGCGACGGATTTTTCATGGTTAGCCCAGACGGCGGTAAGACTACCTACTACACCAGAAACGGCGACTTTTCAAGAGATAGCGTAGGAAATTTCGTCGATAACGGCGGAAATATCGTACAAGGCTGGATGAGAGACGAAGAAACCGGGGAAATCGATCCGACTAGACCTATCAGCGATATAAATATCCCTGCAGGCCTAACCGTTCCGGCTCGCGCCACGACAAATATCACGCTAAAAGGAAACTTGGACAGCGGTAACGACGTAGGAGCTAAAAAAATCCCTATCTACCAACTCGATCAGTACCACAACTGGGCCGACACGGGCAAAGACGGCATAAAAGTTGACGCAGAAAAGCACGAGGAAAACAACGTCGGAGAAAATAGATTTTACGTAAACAAAAACGGCGAACAAAAGATGACGGAGCGCGGCGCCGATCTTGGAGTGCTATTTAACAACAACGGCGACGCATATAACCTCCGCACCGGTCAAGGCATCTGGGTTAGCTACGCAGACGCAAAATCTAAAGCTCTAAACGTAGGTGCCCAACCAGACGGAAGATTTGGCGCGACAAAACAGCTTGATATCACGCTAAACGGCGAAAAGATAGTCGCAAGCGTAACTAGCGTCAGCGAACTAGCATCGGCCATAAATGAGAAATATACTAAAACAGGCGTAGAAGCTAGCGTTATTAACGGTAATCAGCTCGTTTTAACAAATAGAAACAATCTAGGCACTACCGTCAACACTAAAAATATAAAGATGACCGTAAATGGGGCAAATAACATAGGAAACGATTTCGTAACGACTAATATCATCACAGCGTATCAATATACCTATAACAAAACGCAAGTAAATGCTACCCATACCTATAACGATGCTATGGCTAGAGAGGTAACGACTACCGAAGACCTTCGCGAAGCTATGCAAAGAGACGCGAGACTCTGGACGAACTACACCGGAACAGTCGTAGGAAATGCTGGAACGCCTCCTAATATAACTCCTAATCAAGGAACTTTTACGGGTGCTTTAAACGATAACAAAAACGACGGCGTAGAGGTAACCGTAAACGAGCACGGACAGTTTCAGATCAAAAATCCATCCGGCGACGCATTTAACTCCGACGACGGCGACGATACAGACGATACTACCGGCAATGCAGGCACAGCCAACACAAACACCGACGCTAACGACCATAATATGAATTTAACAATCACGGGTCTTAGCAACGCGGCAAACAACATAACCGAAAACGTCAAATTTACGGCATCTATGGCGCCGCTTTCAGGCTCTATAAGCCCGGGTAACGCCGCAAGGGTAACAGATAGCCTAAACATGGCCGCTCACAGCTCTAGTACCGATCTTTTCGATAGCTTGGGTACGAAACACAACATCAAAATGGACTTCGTAAAACGCGGCTACACGCCAAACGGCGGAACCGAGTGGACGATGGTTATCCAAGTAGCCGAGCCAAACCGCATAAATCAAAACGGCGAGCCTGCAAACGTGATAACTGGCTACGTGAGATTTAATCCGGACGGCTCGCTAGCGACATATAGCCCGGCTAGCATAACCTTCGGCGCACAAAACGGCTCGGCCGACGGCCAACATATCGAGCTAAAGCTAGGAACTACGGCTCAGATGGACGGTCTAGCCAGTACCGATAACGACTCAAGCACCGCCGACATCAGCCAGGACGGCTACGCTAGCGGCGAACTAAACGGCATCAGGATAGATCAAAGCGGAACCCTAGTTGGCTCGTTTACGAACGGCCGAAGCCTAGGACTAGCGCAAGTAGGCGTGGCTAAATTTGCCAACAACGAGGGATTAGCAAGCGAGGGCGGAAATTTATTTTCTCGCACGGCAAACTCCGGCGATCCGATCATCGGCGCGGCTCAGACGGCTGGACGCGGCAAGATCTCGGCCTCGAGCCTTGAGATGAGTAACGTCGATCTATCTCGCTCGCTAACTCAGCTCATCGTCGTACAGCGCGGCTTCCAAGCCAACTCAAAGACGATCACGACTAGCGACGAAATGCTAAACACGCTGCTTCAACTAAAATAATTTATTTCTTCGGGCTTTAGTTTCGTCTAAAGCCCTTTTTATTGATTTTTAGCTAAATTTACCGCTAAATTTAACTAAAAGAGTCAAAAATGCAAGTAACGCTTCTAAATTACACTCCGCTAAATATCTGCTCGCATGCTATCCGCACGTGCTGGCAAAGCTTCGAAAAAGGCGATAACGGCAGCGAAAAAGACGTTGAGCTCATCGAGCGCGTCGGCAATAAATTTAAACATGCTAGCACGCTCGAGCACCTTTCCTACAACTTCTACATCCAGGGCATCTCGCGCGCCCTGCTGCAAGAGCTAGCCCGTCACCGCGTAGCAAGCCTCAGCGTCAAATCAACGCGATACACGCTAAAAGAGCTAAAAAAAGAGGCTAAATTTGAGCTTGGCGACTTTGAGCGAGCGGCGAGATTTATAGTATTAACGGGCGACGAAACGGTCGATAACGCAAGCATAAAAGCGCTGGAAAACCTACGCGAAATCCTAGCAAATACGACAAAAAGCCTCGACATCGTCAAATACTGCCTGCCAGAGTGCTACAAAACAGAGCTCACGTGGAGCGTAAACGCGCGTAGTTTGCAAAATTTCCTCTCGCTTCGTAGCTCAAAATCGGCGCTTTGGGAAATCAGAAACCTCTCGCTAAAGCTTTACGAATCGCTGCCGCAGGAGCATAAATTTATCTTTGAAAATCACGTAAATCAGGAATAATAGAGCGCTTTGTGCCGCCTGCAAGCTACAAACAAATGTCGTGTGTAAATTTTATTTGAGGCAAAATTAGGAGCGATAAATGGGACTGTTTGACATTTTTAAAAAGCAAAAATTTGACATTGACGTGCGCCCAGACGGCGTTTTTATAAACGGCGTAAACTGCGGGTTTGATCTAGCTAAATTTAATGAAGCCCTAGGCCAGCCGCGCGTGATCGATGACGGTGAGGACAAAAGCCGCTATTTTTGGGATGAGGCGGGGATTTTTGCCTTTGTGCGCGCAGGCGAGCTCGCAGAACCGAAGCTTTCCGAGATAGTTTTGATGCTTGAGGTCGCAAAGGGCGTGCAGCACGAGGTTCCGCACAAGCTATACGGCGGCGCGTTCACGCTTGAGGGCAGGCCGCCGCTTGAGGCTGTGCCGGAGCAGGAGCTGCGCGGCGCATATATTTTTTTAGAGCTTAGCCTGGGCAAATTCGAAGTCTCGCTAGCTCTCGCCGAGGCCGTGCAGGAGCGCATAGGCGCGATGGATTTTGCCGAGCGCTTCGCTAAGCGCGACACCGATGAGATCGCAGACATCGTGCTAGCTGCGAAAATGCCGATAGGGCGGGTCTGCATCAATCAAAAAGAGAAAAAGCTAAAGCGCAAGCCAAGCGATAAATTTAAGCTTCCGCGCGCGGCTGGCGAGACGCTAACGTTTAAAAATTTCAATTTCAAAATCGCCGTGATGAACGAGCTGATGTATGAAAAAGCCCTACTGGAGCCCAAATTTGACGTGTTTGAGTACTGCGAGGAGCGCGGCATTGATCCGTACGCGGATTTCGGCGCGCTGCCGCAAGCCAAAAAGTGGTTCAAGGACTATCCGGTTCCTGCGGATTTGGCGGAGCAGGTGAGCGAACTCTATCTTGACGGCGGAAATGAAATTTATCTGCAAATCGCGCCTGATTGGGACGGCGAGGACGAGCTTTTCGACATCAAAAACATCGATGCCGCCGAGCTTGTGCCCTTCATTAATCTTAAAAAAATCGAGACGACCGGCATCGGCATATCTAAAAAGGCGCGAAAAGCCTGCGCAGATGCGGGGATTACGGTAATTGATTAAGCGCAAAAATAAAATTTAAGCCATCAAAATTTTGCGCTAAAACATGACGAAATTTAAAGCCGAATTTACTAAAAATAAGCAAAATTTGAGCTTATTTTAAGCGCAAATTATTCGCATGCGTTAGCGCGATTGCGATGGCATCGGTGATGTCAAGCGGCTTGATCTCCTTTGTGATACCGAGAATTTTTTTAACCATAAAGGCCACCTGCTCTTTGTCGGCCTTGGCTTTGCCCGTGACCGTTTTTTTAACCTGAAGCGGCGTGTACTCGGCAAAATCGCCGTGAAGCTGTAAAATTTTAAGACTAAGCGCACCTCGAAACTGCGCGAGCTTTAAAACCGTTTTTGGATTATAAGCGAAAAATATGTCCTCGATCGCCACTTCGTCAAATTTATGATTTTTAAAAATCAGGTCGAGTCCCTCGCAAAGTTCGGTGATTTGATACTGTAAAGAATTCCGTTTTATTTTGATTAGTCCCGCCTCGATCAAAATAGTTTTCACGGGCGTCTTTTCGACGATCGCATAGCCGCAATTTCGCGATCCAGGATCGATTCCTAAAATTTTCATCTCATCCTTTTCAACGGTTTTTCACGCTTTTTTCACGGCGTGAAAAACGAATTTCAACGCCATTTTAACAAATTTAAGATAAAATCTAGCGAATTAATCTTAAAGGCAAAAATTTGGTCGCAAACGAGGTTTTGGAGCTACTTTCCAAAGAAATTTTACCGTCGGAATTTGAATACTACATCAAGCAGCTTAAATTTAACGAAAAAAGCTCAAATTCGACGAACGTCGTATTTAACGCGCCAAACGAGATTATCGCCAAATTTATCCAGACCAAATACGCCTCCAAAATCGCTCATCTTTTTGAAGTAAAAACCGGACAAAAACCCGTGATCAACGTCCAAGCCGCGACCAAAACGCAAAGCAAACCGGCTAAAAAAGTGGATGTAAAAGCTGTCTCTTATACACATCTGACGCTGCCGACGATCTTACGCGT
>CAUUAH010000066.1:0-8256 GCA_963542985.1 uncultured Campylobacter sp.
CTTAACGAGAGCGGATTTGCGAGCGGCGAAGCGGTAAATTTGAGCTCGCAAAAAGCTCAAACGACGTCAAAGATAAACGAGCTAAAGGCTCAAATTTCAGACGCGGTAGCTAAAAATCTAGAAAATTCGCTGCAAGACGGCGAACTACGAGAAGCTCTAAAAAATCTCAACATAAAAATCAATATAAGCTTTGAGGAAAAATAGTTGAAGGGGCAAATTTTAATTATCTCCGGCCCCAGCGGTAGCGGTAAAAGCACGCTTTTAAACCGTCTTTTAAATGAGGAAAACGATCTTTATTTTTCGATATCAAGCACAACAAGAGTGCCGAGGCAGGGCGAGACCGATGGCGTGAATTATTATTTTACAAGCGAAGACGAGTTTAAAAAAGGTATAGACGCGGATGAGTTTTTGGAGTGGGCGTGCGTACACGGCAACTACTACGGCACCTCGCTAAAGCCCGTTTTAAAGGCGCTTGAAGAGGGCAAGATAGCGATTTTTGACATCGACGTACAGGGTTTTAATATCGCTAAATCAAAATTTGCCCAAAATATCACCTCCGTTTTTATCACGACGGCTAGCAAAAACGAGCTAAAATCAAGGTTGCAAAATCGCGGCACCGATAGCGCGGAAACCATTGAAAAGCGCCTAATAAACGCGGTCGGCGAAATGGAACATATCTTAGAGTACGATTATTTTTTGATAAATGATGATCTGCAAAGCTGCTATGAAAATTTGCGCGGGATTTTGCGATCGATGCGCCTAAAAACATCAAATTTAGACGCAAAAGAGATTATTAACAAATGGAATAATTGATAAAATTATGCTAATATAACGAAAATCAAAAGGAGAAAAAATGGGTCCAAGCGTCCAACAATTGCTTATTATTTTACTTATCGTGGTCTTGCTTTTTGGAGCGAAAAAGATCCCCGAGCTCGCAAAAGGCCTAGGTAAGGGCATAAAGAGCTTTAAATCAGAAATGGAAGACGATAAAAAAGCCGAGAACGTAGAAAAAGTAGAAGAGAAAAAAGAAGAAACCGCAACTGCCGCAAAGACTGAAGATACGGCTAAAAACGCGTAAGGAAAGGCGTTGAAAAAAAGCGTAATAAACGAGATAAAAGGCGCCGCAAGCTTTGACTTTGCGCTGGAAAAGCCAAAAGATAAGGGCTTGGCGCACTACGCGATGCCTACTTTTAGTTTGGCAAAACAGCTCAAAAAATCCCCCGTAGCAATAGCCGCCGAGCTAGCGTCTAAATTTGAAAATAGCGAAGTTTTCGAGGCTACGGCGCTAAACGGCTATATAAATTTTAAACTAAAACCCGCATTTTTGGATAAATTCGCCTCGGCTAGCCTTGCAAATCCGAGCGAGTTTGCAAAAGGCGGAGGAACTAGCGGCGAGAAAATTTTACTCGAGTACGTCAGTGCAAACCCGACCGGCCCGCTTCACATCGGGCACGTTAGAGGCGCGGTTTTTGGCGATACGTTAGCTCGCGTCGGGCTTCACATCGGCGAAAATATCTCGACTGAATACTACATCAACGACGCTGGCAATCAAATCGAGCTTCTAGGCACATCCATTTCGCTTTGGGCGCGCGAAAATCTGTTTGGCGAAAACGTGGCGTATCCGGAGAAATTTTACCGCGGCGACTACATCGAGCCTATCGCGAAAGAAGCGCTGGAGAAATTCGGCAAAGAGATATTTTACGACGAGAGTCGAAATCTCGAGTTGGCCGAGTTTGGCAAGGATAGAGTGCTCGTTTTGATCAAGCAAAATTTAGCCGACGCGCAAATTTTCATCGAAAACTGGGCTAGCGAAAAGAGCTACTATGACAAGCTCCCCCTCACGCTAGATCGCCTAAAAAACGAGAACGGCATATACGAGAGCGAGGATAAAATCTGGCTAAAATCAAGCGAAGTTGGTGACGAAAAAGACCGCGTCATCGTGCGCGAGGACGGTCGCGGTACGTATCTAGCCGGCGACGTCGTGTATCACGACGATAAATTTAGGCGTGGATTTGACCGCTGCATCAACATCTGGGGCGCAGATCACCACGGCTATATCGCACGCATGAAGGCGGCGCTACATCTGCTTGGATACGACGAAAACCGCCTTGAAATCATACTTTCGCAGATGGTGAGCCTGTTAAAAGACGGCGAAGCCTACAAGATGAGCAAGCGCGCGGGCAACGTCGTGCTGATGAGTGACGTAGTCGAGGAGATCGGCTACGAGGCGCTTAGATTTATGTTTCTTAGCAAGCGCTGCGACACGCACCTGGAGTTTGACGTGGACGAGCTAAAGCGAGAGGATAGCTCAAATCCGGTATTTTATATCAACTACGCGCACGCAAGGATCAATCAAATCTTTGCAAAAGCGGGCAAAAGCGTCGCCGATGTCGCGGGCGTGAAATTTGAAAATCTAAGCGAGGACGGCAAAAATCTGCTATTTGAGGCGCTCACGCTAAACGATATCCTGGTCGATAGTTTTAACACGCGCGCGGTAAATAAAATTTGCGACTATCTAAAGAGTCTGGCTGCGAATTTTCATAAATTTTACAACGAAAATCGCGTCGTAGGCAGCGAGAACGAAGACGAGCTTTTAAAGCTTTTCGCCGTCGTCGCGCTCTCTATAAACACGGCTCTAGGGCTGATGGGTATCGCCGCAAAAGATAAGATGTAGAACAAAATTAGTAAATTTAGAAGCGCTTAAAACGGCGCTTCTTGTTTAAAAACAACCACTTAAAATCCATGAATCTTTCTAAAATTTCCGCCGCATTTTTCTTTATATTTTTGATAGCCATAGAGTATCTGGCCCTCACGCCCGCGCAGATAAAACTCATCGAAAACAGCTGGGATAAGGCAAATCATTTTATCGCTTTCGCCGCACTTTACGTTACTTTGCATTTTGGCTTTTCTAGGTTAAATTTGGGCGCAAAGGTCGCTATTTTGCTAGCTTACGGTATCCAGATAGAGATCATGCAGTCCTTTGTGCCAAATCGCTATTTTAGCCTGTTAGATATCGTCGCAGACGGCATCGGTATAGTTTTTGGGATCTTGCTGGCAAGAATTTTGGAGCGAATTTTGGATCGGTTTAGAGCTGGATTTTAAATTTAAAACTTTAAATTTGACGGCTCGGCCATGTGGGCTTATTTTGCGCCGCGCCGTTTTGCCTTGTTTAAACTCAACTTTTATCATCAAATTTACCGTGTCAAATTTGAACGAGACGGCGCGCTAAAGCGATAAATTTATAAATAGTCGCTAAAATGCGGCATAAAATTTAGCAACACGAGGCAAGAAAGCTAAATATCGCGGACGCTGAAAAATAGCACAACTCGCGACTAAATTTAAAAGAAAAATCCAAAACGAAAGAGTAAAAAATGAAATGGCAAGACAGCAGACGAAGCGACAACGTCGAGGATAGGCGGCAAAACAGCGTAAACAGCATGGGCTTGCTGGGCGCGCTCATACCGATTATCAGATTTTTACTAAGCTCAAACATCGGCCGAGTTGTTTTGGTTATCGGCGCAGTGGCGTATTTTATGGGCTTTAATCCTCTCGCGCTACTTGATGGCGGCGCGGGCACTCAAAGGGTGGCATTAGATAGCCCGCAGGAGAAGGAAAGGGTCGCCTTCGTCTCTGCGGTACTGGCGCAGACCGAGGACGTGTGGAGCAAGGTGTTTAAGGCGGGCGGCGCGCAGTACAAAGAGCCTAGCTTGGTACTTTTTAGAGACGGCGTTTCTAGCGCGTGCGGCACGGCTAGCTCGCAGATGGGGCCTTTTTACTGCCCCGCGGATAAAAAAGTCTATCTTGATCTTAGCTTTTTTGACGAGCTAGAGGCCAAATACAAGGCCGCGGGCGACTTTGCGCAGGCGTATGTGATCGCCCACGAGGTCGGACATCACGTGCAAAATTTGCTAGGAACGCTCGGTAAAGTAAACGAGCTAAAATCGCGCACGAAAAGCCCTGTAGAGCAAAACGCGTTGCAGGTCAAGGTCGAGCTGCAGGCCGACTGCTATGCGGGCGTCTGGGCGCACTACATGGGGCGCTACAACGTGCTAGAAGACGGCGACATCGAGGAGGCGCTAAATGCAGCTAGCGCGATAGGCGACGATGCGCTACAGAAAAAATATCAAGGCCGCGTGACGCCAGACTCGTTTACGCACGGCTCGTCAAAGCAGCGTATGACGTGGTTTAAAAAGGGATTTGAAGGCGGACAGCCAAGCTCGTGCGCGTTTGAGATCTGAATTTGACTTTTTAGCCCTGGACTGCGTTTGGCGAGCGTAAGTTTCTACTCGGCCGCATTTAGATAAAATTTAAACCCAATGGTGGCTTTTTCGGACTTTGTTTTTGTGGAATCAAATTTAAATTTTCGTGATTTTAAGCAAATTTGGGCGCAGCGGTGCCTTTTGTTTTGCAAATTTAAATTTAGCCAAGCAATCGATAAAATCAAAAATGGAGCGAAAATGCAAAGAAGGGACTTCATAAAGGGCGCGGCGACTTGTTCGGCGGGCCTGCTGTAGGGCTGGATTTGTTTGCCGAGCAGACTAGCAAGACCAATGCGGTAAATTTGACGGACGGCGTAGATCTAAGCGGTGCGAAAAATCTCGGCGAGAGGCTTGCTGCGATGACGCCATATCTCACGCTAAATAATAGAATTTTGATGCCGATCGTCGGACTTAGCGCAGCTAAATTTGATGATTTGAAAGACAAAAATGCGCTGGGGGCGGCTCTAGGCCTAGGCTACCGCCTGATCGATACGGACGGAGACGAGGAGGGTGTAGCGGCTGCATTTGCGGCTAGCGGCTTAGAGCGCGGACAGCTATTTATCCAAAGCGCGCTCGAGGCTCAAAACGGCAATGAAAGCGGCATGATAAAAAGCTTTGAGCGCTCACTAAAAAAACTAAATATCGACTACGTCGATCTACTTTTACTGCGCGTAGGGGCGGGCGATGTTAGCCTTGCTTGGGGCGTTTTGCAGCGGCTTTACCGTGAGGGACTTGCGGCGTCGATCGGCATTTGCGATTACCCTGGAGAATTTGGAGTCGAAAATTTAGCCAAAATCGAGCAAGGTAGCGAAGTTAAACCCGCGGTTTATCAGACGCGCTCTAGCTCCTATCTGCGGCGCTTTGCTGCGCGCGGCAAGGTGACCGACCATGACGTGCAAGTACAGCTGCTATATGAGCCCGGCGAAGAGCTAAAAAAGCCCGCGCTCGCGCAAATCAGCGAGAAATACGGTAAAACGCGGTCACAAATCATCTTGCGCTGGCTCGTACAACACGGGGTTTGCGCGGTAGTAAACTCCGATAGCAAGGAGCGATTGCTTGAAAATATCGATATTTTCGGCTTTGAACTCGCGGACGAGGATAGCGAGCTGATAGCAAAGCTCTGGCGGAGCTAGTAGGCGGACGAGGCTGGTTTTGCGCTCAAATTTACGTGTCTTAAATTCGGCAAGCTTGGGTTGATGGCAAATTTTAAGAGCATTTTGCTTATTTGCCGCGCTAAATTTGCTAGCTTGATAGACGTTAAATTTAGCTTTAGCGGTCTTGGTTAAAATTTCGCGAATCGCAGCGAAAAAGCGGACAACAAACCTAAGGAAAATCAATGAAAAACTTGGACTACGAGGCGCTTAAGGCGGAGTGGCAAAAAGAGTGGAATGAAAAGGGCGAGAAATATGCCAAGGCCGTAAACGATATGGTGGCGTTTGCGGAGGTTCACGGCTGGGACGCCTACGATGGCGAAGATCCGGTCGATGAGCGCGAGGGTGTGACGCAGCTTTGCGAGGCGGTTTTTGAGCTGCTAAAGGAGGCCAACGAGCGGGGCGAGACGGCGAAGTTTAGGGCCGATTTTCCGCCGTCAAACATCATCTTTGAGGAGTGCGAGGATGAAGCGGGCAACGCTGGCGAAAAGGATAAAATAGGAGACAAGCTAGGCAATGTCGATCAAATTTGCCCTCTTGGCGGCGAGAACGTCCTTTTTGTCGTCTCGCAAAGCGATCCTGAAGGCTGGCGCAAGAAGCTATATCTGCTAGAAGGCGAGCGCGTTAGCGTTATCGCAGAGGGCGTCATTACGGTGGGTAAGTCCAAACGAAACGAAATTTACGCCCTTCTTAGGAGAGGCGAGATAGAGCTCATAAAAGGCTACGACGGCAAGGGCGGCGGCGAGCCTATCGCGAAATTTAGCCACGACGTGGAGCTAACATACGACGAGGCTGAAATTTTACCTTTTAACGACGGTAGCAAGGTGCTTTTGAGCTGCCACGACGGGATATTTTTGATCTCGCAAAGCGGCGCAAAGCTCATCCATCCGATCTATAAGGACGGGCAGCTCTACGAGGACGATGACGGCAACGCTGCACTCTACATCGACATGGCCAACGCGGCGCTATCAAGCAACAATGCTCTCATCGTCGCCGGCGAGCAGTGCGGCGATCACGTCCTGATGGATAGCGAGGGCGAGCGGCTGGGCGGCATCGGCGCGCAGAGCTCGTATCCGCACTTTTGCTTCTTTAGCGCGGACGATACTCAGCTCATCACAAACTCCTGCCACTTCTACAACGGAGTCACGATCGGCGTGGATAGGGCTTTGCTAAAGCGCGGGCTGGAGGTCGGCTTTTACGATCCGGACGGCGGCGACGAGCAAAATTTCACGCTGATCGACGATGCGATGAGGGTTTACGCGGGCGTAGCGACGCAGGACTTTTACATCCTCGGCGACGCATACGGCTACATCAAAGCAGTCGGCAAGGACGGGCGTAAAATTTGGCGCCACTATCTGGGCGGTACGATAAAGTCTATGGCGCTAAGCGAGGACGGCGGCGTGCTATTTGTGGGCACTTACGGCGGCAGGCTGCATAAACTACGCCTAGGCGCAGGCCAAGACAGCCACACGATCGGCAACGGCAACCACAAAGAGGAGTTTAGATTGATCGCTTACGAGGATAAAATTTATCGGTGGTGAGAGGCGCGCGGCATAGCGGCTCAAATTTTAACATTTTCAAAATGCCGGTCTTGGTAAGTAAAATGTGGAGCTAAGATTTGCAAAATTTGACTCAAATTTTAAATACTAAAATTTAAAATAAATTTACCAAATTTGAATACAAAAAATATAAAACGAAGTATTTTGCCGCGAGACCGCTCAAATTCGGCTCAAATTTTACGCATCGGCAAAAAGTGCGGCGACAAAATTTATAGACCTCGTCGCCGCAAATTTGTCAGTCGTTACTCGCCGATCGTATCGGCGTCAAACGTGCCTTCAAGTATGCTTTTGATAAAAGAAACGGTCGCAAAGCGCGCGGCTGGCAAATTTATGAGCGTGTGCGGAGCATTGGGCAAGAGTAAAACTATCGCATTTTTCTTGTCGCCGTAGGCTGCGGCGCAGTTTCCGGTGGCGTTTTCGTTGCCTAGATAGCTATTTTTTTGAGAAAAATATTTATCCTGATCGCTTACTAAATTTAAAACCGGCGTATCGCTAAGCGCCGTTTTGTGCTCTTTTACAAAGTAATTCTCCTCGCACGACCAAGAGTTTATAATCTTGCCCAAAAAGTCCTTGCCCTCGTATCTGGCTACAGCCACCGCGCCTTCGCTGGTGCCGGCTAAAAACAGCTTGCTCGTATCCGCCCATTCAGTGTTTTTTAGCGCATCCAGGGCGATTTTGATTTCGCTAGAGCGTAGTGAATGGACCTTTTCATAAATCTCCTTATCTGCCGGAGATTTGTAGGTTATCCTGTTTTCCATGGCCATGCTATCAAACATAAAGCTTGCTATGCCCTCTTTTGCTAGCCACTCTTGCCATTTGTCAAGGCCTATTTTGTTGTTGATACCAGATGAGCCGTGCAGGAAAACTACGACCGGCGCTTTGGCTTGCGTCTTTGGAGCATCTTTAAAAAGTCCGACGTAAATATCGCCGCCTGTGACGTTTTTTGGAAGCGCGATTTGAGCCTGCGCTACGCCTTTTTGGGCTGACTCGCTCGTATGCAAGTATGCGTCGCCCGCAAACAAATGCACCGTAAAGAGCGCAACCAATAAAACAAAAGTTTTTCTAAACATAAGCATCCTTTATCTTGACTTTGGTTGATTATATAAAAAATAGATTTAAGGCAGGCTTTTTGATTTATAAAATAATCGCTAAAAAAGCAGGAAAAACTCGCGGTAGTCGGCTTTTAAATTTCGGCGCTAAAGTCGCTTTGCCGCCAAATGCGTCTAACTTGCGTTTTGTGTCCCTGTCTCTTATACACATCTGACGCTGCCGACGATCTTACGCGTG